>JADZBJ010000061.1 GCA_020852155.1 Saprospiraceae bacterium
CGCTGTTTGCAAGTCTCTGACTTGAGATTATAACATCAAGTGAGTTTGCGAAGAAAATCCACACTTGCTGGAATGGATAACGCAAGTCGGAGACTTGCTAACGTAACGCATCGCATTAAAAATGCTCGCGAGCAAGACTGGTGATTATAGATAATTTGATCATGGGCGGTGGTGCGAACTAGTTTCGCACCACCGCTTTTTTAGTGTTTGAAAGTAGAATTTTTATTTAAAACATTTTTTTTGATAAATATTTTTATAAAACATATTGTTGTATATTTGCTCCCGGATAATCAATTATTGAACATGAGCCTGTGTACCAATTGTGCGGCTGAGATCATTCCCGGAGCGAAGTTCTGTCATCGCTGTGGCGAAAAATGCGTTGAAAAGACGAAGCCCTGTCCGGCATGTCATGATCACAGCCCTGTCAACTCTGTTTTTTGCCACAACTGTGGTTTTCATTTTCATGGAAAACCTGTTCGCGAACGCGGTTATGAACCCGTTTATCCGCTTGAATTCGAGCCTGAAACCATGACGGATCAGGTGAAAACGCTGTTTTTCAAAAGCCTGCGAAAACGCGTGGAAGAAGAGCATGATGCGACGCGTTACAGCGACTATGTGACCCGATTTTACGATTCCAAATTCAGGAGCATCTACGAGCTGCGCTCCCGGCAAATTGGCGAAGACGCACTCCGTCAGTGGGAGCGTTTTGGCAGTGAGGCATTGCGCGACATTGACCGACGCATAGATGCCGCTTTTGAGGGTTTACTGGATTATTTCATCATTCAATTTTGCCCGGATTTGAACGGCGTTATCCTGCCGTCGGGTATTCTGAAATATGAACAGGTGAAGCCCGGACAAACTGAAATGCGCAATATGATCTGGGATTTCCTGGATTTTGACCACGAAGAAGAAGTCTTTTACTTTGATTTTGTCAGTATGCCGGAACAATTACTGGCCAACGCCTGCAAGAGTTTTCTGAATGCCGGCGGTAAAGAGAAAGTATTTTTCATTTGCGACCTGTCATTAAAAGGCTCCTGTAAAGAGGGTTTTGCGATGACCGACCACGCCATTTACTGGCGCGCGCCTTTTGATAAAGCCCGTAAAATCGCCTATAAAGAATTGAACGAGGTCAAAAAAGACAAGGAGTGGCTGACGATCAACGGGCACTTTTTTACGGTCAATCCGAGCATGAACCTCAAGTTGTGCAAACTCCTGAAAAAACTGCGCGCCTTGCGTACGCTGGAGCCGGAGCGCAACCGTACGACGGTCGAATATGGGGTCTGATTGACAGCCTGTTTTTTAGTTGTGCCAACTCTAAAATTTGTGGTTGGTATGAGATGGTTGTTTAAAATTCCCTTACTGGCTCAAAAAGGCATCTTTTACCGCCATCCTTCCCCTTTTTTTCAGGCTGAAATCCCCGCTTCACCCCGAAAAAAAAGGATAGGCTATCGCCAAAATCTGCTCTTTTTGAATCCTGCAGAGAAATTTAAACAACCGCTGAAATGAATTGACGTATTTTCGCCGACGAATTTTCGCCAGGATAATTTTTCAGACCACATATGCTCAACAAACGTATTCGTAAAGTCGCCGTACTGGGTTCAGGCTTGATGGGAACAGGCATTGCCGCGCATCTTGCCGGTTGCGGACTTCAAGTATTAATGCTGGATTTGCCTACTGCCAGCGACGGCGCAAGCAAAACAAACATCAACAAAATTGCCGCCGATTCGCTGGCCAATGCCTTGAAGGCCAAACCAGCACCTTTTTATGACAACAAATTTGCAGGAAGGATCACTGTTGGTAATTTTGATGACGACTTTCCGAAAATCAAAGACTGCGACTGGATCATCGAGGTGGTTGTGGAGCGTCTTGACATCAAAAAATTGATCTACGACAAGGTCGAAAAGTTCAGATCGAAGGGCACACTGGTCAGTTCCAATACTTCCGGTATTCCCATTCACCTGATGGCAGAAGGCCGCAGCGACGATTTCAAAAAGCATTTTTGCGGCACACACTTTTTTAATCCGGTGCGCTACATGCGACTACTGGAAGTGATTCCGACTGCCGATACCGATGAAAATGTCATCGCCTTTTTCATGCATTATGGTGATGTGGTGCTGGGCAAACAAACCGTATTGTGCAAAGACACGCCCGCTTTCATTGCCAATCGCGTAGGCGTTTATGCCATGGCGAAAATATTCCAGTTGACCCACGAAATGGGCCTGGGCATTGATACCGCCGACGCTTTAACTGGCCCGGCGATCGGCCGCCCTAAAACAGGCACTTTCCGCCTGGCAGATTTGGTGGGTATGGACACGGCTGTTCACGTCATCAATGGCATGAAACAGAACTGCCCTGACGACGAACAGATATCAAAGATGGAGGTGCCGAAATTCCTTCAGTTTTTGGTTGAATACAAGTTTTTTGGCAATAAATCAGGTCAGGGATTTTACAAAAAAACCGGTGAAAAAGACGCCAAAGGTCGTCCGGTCATTCATGCACTGAACCTGGATTCGCTGGAATACGGGCCATCCCAAAAAGAAAAATTACCGATTTTAGATACCCTGAAACAAATCGAGGAACTGCCGCGCCGAATGAAGGCCATTTTCAAAGGCACTGACAAAGGCGCAGACATGCTTCGTCGTTCCTTCCTGGGCCTGTTTGCCTATGTTTCCAATCGGGTGCCTGAAATTTCCAATACCATATTCGCCATTGATGACGCCCTGCGCGCCGGTTTTGCCTGGGAAGTTGGCCCATTTCAGTACTGGGATATGGTCGGCGTTGCGGAAGGTGTTGATCTGGCGAAAAAAGAAGGCTATACCATCGGCGCCTGGGTGGAAGAAATGCTGGCGGCTGGTCATGAAGCATTTTACAAAACTGAAAACGGCAAACGGCTTTGCTACAATCCGGCCAGCAAGCAATACGAGGCGTTGCCGGGTGGTGAATCATTCGTCATACTGGATGCCTATCGGTCGCAAAAGCCGGTGTACTCCAACGCGGAATGCACGTTGCATGACATCGGCGACGGTGTACTTTGCCTCGAATTCCATTCTAAAATGAACGCTATCGGCGAGGGAATTCTGCGCGGCATCAATGATTCCATTCAAATTGCGGAAGAACAAGGCTGGAAAGGCATGGTGATCGGCAACAATGCTGCTCAATTTACCGTCGGCGCCAACCTGATGATGGTGGCCATGATGGCTTATCAGCAAGAGTGGGACGAACTGAACATGGCGACCAATATTTTCCAGCAGACGTCCATGCGCATTCGCTACTCGGCTATTCCGGTAGTGATTGCTACGCAAGGTTATGTGTTTGGCGGCGGTTGCGAGTTTTCCATGCACGCGGATTCAGTTGTTGCTGCTGCGGAAAGTTATATCGGACTGGTGGAAGTAGGCGTAGGTATCATACCCGGCGGTGGCGGCACCAAAGAATTTGCCGTTCGACTGTCCGACGAAATTTCACGCGAAGGCGATGTGCAGATTCCTCGCCTGATTGACAAGTTCAAAACAATCGCTACGGCACAGGTGGCCACGTCGGCATACGAGGCATTCAACTATGGATATTTGTTGCCACAAAAAGACATGGTTGTACACAACACCGCCCGCAACATCAGCGAAGCCAAACTGAAAGTGCTGGAACTGGCTGACAATTATGTACAACCCATTCCGCGTAAAGACATCAACGTATTGGGGCGCACCGGTTTGGGCGCGTTATACATTGCGGCGCATTCGTTGCAACTCGGCAATTATGCCAGTGAGCATGATATAAAAATCGCCAAAAAAGTCGCATTTGTCTTGTGCGGCGGCGACTTGACCAGCCCTCAACAAGTCAGCGAGCAATATTTGCTTGATCTTGAACGCGAAGCCTTCCTGTCGCTTTGCGGCGAGCAGAAAACGCTGGAACGCATTCAGTTTATGCTTGAAAATGGCAAACCACTACGCAACTAACCTGCACTGAATTTGCCAGGATATTAAACAAAAAATCCCCCTCGCACGAATACGGCGAGGGGGATTTTTAATATTCAGCCCAAAATGGTTTTGGACGAAAGGTTATTTTACTGAAACAACTCGTGTGCCAGCCCACTGATCGCCGAGGCGCTGTTTGTTGGCATTGTTTAGCATGACAATTAATTCAACAAGTGGAAAAAACGGAATCAGCAATACGGCATTTCGGATGATCGCAGGCCCCCAGTTACCAGAGAGCGATTGCCCATCCATCGTAACGGCACGAATACCCATTGCCTTTTTGCCAATGCTTTGTCCGTCAAGGAACGGCAGGCCGTCGCGTACGATAAAGTACGCAACGCCCAGGAACAGGCCCAGATAAGGAATCAGGTACAAGGGAATAGACACCAGTACGTCAATGATATACGCTAAAATGCGATTACCATCTGTTGCTGTCGGGAGGTCGGAAGTGTTGTTGGGTTGGTCCAGAATTTCCATAATGTAAATTTAAAAAAGTTGGTGAAATTTTCGAATTTGAGCGATAAATGTAAACACAAACAAACCCAAATCAATCCTTTAGCGCCACTAATATTCCGGCTTGATAAAGAGCCTTTCAAAAATTGCAAGTTTACTGGCATCTTCGCGCTGTCAATCTAATCCCGGAAAATTCGAAGCCTTGTTTCAACTGATCACTATTGGAGAAACCGGCCTCTAAGCCATTGAAAACCACTAAAATCAGCCCTAAACACTGAGCATCAGATACAAAAAAGGGCGCCCTGCGTTACGCAAGGTACCCTGAAAACTATAAACAAACAAAAAATTTTTCTTGTAACACGATGAGGCTCTGCTTTGTTTAAGCATTTCATTAAATAGTTAAACAAAATTCGCATTCGTGCCAAGATTAACGCATACACCCTGTTTTCAAGTTCGAAAAGACAATTAATGAAGTCACCTATTTTTACCATTCTGGCTGTTTTACTGTCCGTCGCTGGATTGAATGCGCAACACACCGCTCAGGTTTATGGCCGGATACTGGATGCCACCGACGACCAGCCTGTTGAATTGACCACGATACAAGTTAAGGAAACACGCACAGGCGCAAACAGCAACGAACGCGGCGTGTACTCCGTACAAGTGCCCGCAGGGCAGCGCGTCACGCTGGTATTCAAGCGCGTGGGCTATAAAGAAACCAGCGTTGACGTCTTGCCGATGTCGGCCAACGCCAGGTTTCTGTTAGATGTCAAACTCGTTCCGAATCAGTCCAATTTTGAAGTCGTCATCAACGAGCGGCGACTTGATGAAGGAGGCATGGTCAAGGAAAAAAAGGTGGATGAATTGAAAATGCTGCCGACGACGACCGGCAACCTCGAAAGCGTATTACCGCATATTGCACTCGGAACTAACACCGGCACGGGTGGTGAATTAAGTTCGCAGTATCAGGTGCGCGGCGGCAATTATGATGAAAACCTGGTGTACGTCAATGATTTCGAGATTTATCGTCCGCAACTCGTGCGCGCAGGCCAGCAAGAGGGTTTGACCTTTCCAAATATTGATCTGGTGCGCGATCTTTCATTTTCAAGCGGCGGATTTCAGGCCAAATATGGCGATAAAATGTCGTCAGTGCTGGACATCAAGTATAAACGACCTGATAGTTTGCGGGCAAGTGTTAGTGGTAGTTTACTCGGCGCTTCGGCCCATATTGAAGGCAGTAAAAAATTCAGAAAAGACTCTTATCGCGCATTTCGTTACCTGTTGGGCGCTCGTTACAAAACAACGCGGACACTGCTGGGCAGTCTTGATGTGCAAGGCGAATATGTCCCTAATTTCACAGACGTTCAGACTTACCTGACTTACGACCTCAGCCGCGACTGGCAGTTGGGCGCGATTGGCAACCTGAATCGTTCGAAATATTCCTTTCAGCCTCAAAGCCTGGCCCGCGCATTCGGTTTGATTGATTTTGCCCTGCAATTGCGCACAGCATTTGAAGGGCAGGAGGTGGATGATTTCACACAGGCAATGGGCGGATTGTCACTAACGTATTTGCCTGATCGCGAACGTAATCCGTTGTACCACAAACTGTTAGGCTCCATCTGGCGCAGCCAGGAAAACGAACGATTTGACATTTTAGGCTATTATATTCTGGGCGAATTGGACAGCAACCTTGGTTCGGACAACTTTGGTGAAATCGTCAATATTCTGGGTACGGGCACACAGCACACCTGGGTGCGCAATTACCTCACCGCCGATGTCGCCAACCTTGAATACAAAGGCGGTATCGAACTGCAAAAAGACGATTCCGAAAGAGATATTCGCCGCAGCCACTTCCTGCAATGGTCTGCGCGCTGGCAAAACGAACAAATTCACGATAAAATTAACGAATGGGAAAGACTCGATTCGGCACTCTATTCCCTGCCCTACGACACGACGGTGCTGCTGGTTCGTAAAGTCTTGAAAACCAGAAATCAAATCTCCAGCGATCGATTTACAGCCTTCATTCAGGACACCTGGACTTGGCGCAAAGACGGCGTACGTGAAATGAAACTCGTAGGTGGCGTCCGCAGTCAGTACTGGACACTGAATGGCGATTTTTTCATCACGCCCAGGGTACAATGGCTGTACAAACCGCTGAATACCCGCCGGGACATATCGTATCAGTTAGCGTCAGGCATGTACTACCAGCCTGCTTTTTACCGTGAAATGCGCCGGCTGGATGGTTCAGTCAACACCAACCTCGCCGCGCAAAAATCGGCGCATGTCGTTGGCGGATTTACCTGGGATTTCCTTTGGGGCCGTCGGCGTCCGGTGAAAATGCGCCTGATTTCGGAACTCTGGTACAAAAAAATGTGGGATTTGGTATCGTATGATCTCGATAACGTTCGCATTCGCTATGCAGGTGAAAACAACTCCGATGGATACGCAACAGGCATTGACCTGCGCCTGAACGGCGAATTTGTACCCGGCGCAGAAAGCTGGATTAACCTGTCTTTCCTGCGCACTCGCGAACGCCTGGACGGCATTCAGCACAAAATCAGGGAAGTTGGCAAACGCGAAGGAACAGACGTGAAAGATGTGCCGCGCCCGACGGATCGCCTGTTTAATATGTCCATGTTTTTTCAGGATTATCTGCCGAAGCAACCCAATATCCGAATGCACCTGAATTTAACCGTAGGCAGCGGACTACCCTTTGGCGTCGTGGATAACAATACTGTTTACAGAAACACCTATCGTTTTGAGCCTTATCACCGGGTAGATATTGGTTTTGGATTTCAACTCTGGAAATCCGCCTGGGAAACGCGTAAACCGCGACATTTCCTGCGATTTACACGCAACACTTGGGCCAGCCTTGAGGTCTTTAACCTGCTGAAAGTGGCCAACGAAGCCTCCAATATCTGGATTAAAACCATTGAAAACACGCAATACGCCATACCCAACTACCTCACTGGCCGTCGCCTGAATGTGCGGTTGCGGATGGATTTTTAGGCATATTCCTACATTGCTTATCTTGAACAAACCTATATAGTCATCACCAGTAACATCAACCCGGGTTAATCCTTACATACAATGACAAGAACTTCCATTCTCCTTTTGCTGATGCTGGCCGGACAGTTTTGCCTTGCGCAGCAGGAACGCATTCCCGTTGACCGCGAAAAAAAACCGGTTGAATACACCACTCAGGAAGTTAATACCTGGGATATTGATAATTTCTGGGAAGCCTACGATCAAATCAAGGCGACTAAAGATACCCTGGAGCAACTGCAAATCATCCAGAAAGTATATATTGATCGAGGCTCCAAGGGGTTAAAATCCATCATGGCCGCCCGGCGGTACACCGCTAAAGGATATGTAGATGCAATCCGCCGTTATCCGGCATTTTGGAATTCCATTCGACCAAATATGGAAAAGGCCAAAACCCTTGGGCCGGAAATTGAAGAAGCACTGTCAAAACTGAAAATGGTGTGTCCGAATTATAAGATTCTGCCGGCTTACCTCACTGTCGGCCTTTTCAGAACTAATGGCACGGTCAGGGATCAGAACCTGCTGATCGGCTGTGAAATGGCTGCGACCAACGATCAGGTGGATACCCATGAATTGCCTGAAAATGTGCAGTATTTCTACCAGAACTACAAAAATTCGCTGAATACCATGACGCTGCTGTGTGTGCATGAATGTATTCACGGGCAGCAGAAGGAATTACAGGAAAACCTGCTCAATGCCTGCATTTATGAGGGCGTGGCAGAGTTCGTATCTACACATGTGATGAATATGCCTTCGAATGTTCCGGCGATGGCTTACGGTCAGATGAACACCAAAAAAGTCTTTCAGCGATTTGAGCAGGATATGTTCATTCCCAATCGCTTCTATCAATGGCTCTGGAGCGCCCAAACGGAAATATTTGGCATGCGCGACATGGGCTATTATATCGGCTACGCCATTTGCGAGCAGTATTACAAACTCGCTGAAGACAAGCAGCAAGCGATCTATGACATGCTGAACCTGGATTACAGCAACGAAGCCGCTATCGAAAAATTCGTGGATAAAACGGGGTTGCTCTCCAAATCCATGAAACAACTGAATCAGGCATTTGACAAAACTCGTCCTACTGTTACGAGCATTACACAGTTTAAAAACGGCAGCCAAAATGTAAGTCCGTCCATTCGCCAGATCACGTTGAATTTTTCAAGGCCAATGGATAAAGGCAGTCGGGGTTTTGATTACGGGCCGCTGGGCGAATCGCATGTGCTGAGCGTAAAAAACGTCATTGGCTTCTCGGAAGATGGCAAATCGTTTACCTACGAGGTCGAACTTACCCCTGACAAAAAATGGCAGGTGGTGGTGACCGATGCATTTCAGGATGCATCTGGCATTCCGTTAAAACCCTACACGATTGAATTCACGACGGGTTCAAAATAGACCAGGATTTTCTTGATTTTTAAGGATTTACAGACTTGGTTTGTTCAAAACCACTTTGGGTTGACTGTATTATGAATTCCGAGTAAAGCAAATTTCCCACAGATAACACAGCATAACGACCAAAATGAACATCGGGATATTTACATACGGCACTCGAGGCGACTTGCAGCCATACGTTGCACTGGCGCTTGGTCTTATGGAAAAAGGGCATGAAGTAACCATTTCGGCGACCGCCGATTTCAAGGAGTTTGTCGAAGGGTTTGGTGTTGCCTTTCAACCGCTTTGGGGAAATGCTGAAACCATGATGAACTCTGAAGAAGGGAAAAGCATCCTGAAAACAGAAAATCCGATCGCGCTCATGAAGTATTACTTTAAGGTGCTTCATGACAATCGGGCACCTTTGCGCAAAAGTTATGAAGAGGCCATCAGCAAAGTGGATTATGTCATTGCCAATTCGATGACGCTGCCGATTGTCAGCGCCCTTGTCGAAAAGCAAAACAAGAAAATGGCCCTGACCTATTTCATGCCGCCCGTTGTGCCGACAAAAGAGTTTCCATTAAGTGAGTTCGACTTCCTGAATTTCCCTTGGTACAACAAACTAACCTACAAAATCGCGCATGGATTTTTCTGGAAATTCATCAAGGACGACACCAATGAGTTTCGTCGCGAACTGGGCCTCCCGGAACTATCAGAAAATCTGATTACACACCTCGACAAGCAGCAAATTCTGGACTTGTACTGCATCAGTCCGAGTTTGATTCCGCAGCCAAAAGACTGGGCGCCGCACCATCAGATCAC
>JADZBJ010000062.1 GCA_020852155.1 Saprospiraceae bacterium
CCGGTAATGGTTACAAATTCACGGCCTCAGAACTTCCTTTATATCAAATCGCCGGAGCGCCGCAGGCCTACTGGACATATTACTGGGAGTTTGGCGACGGTTCTTTCAGTTTTGATAATGACCCGGTACATATCTATGAACATCCGGGCAATTATTCACCGTTGCTTGAGGTCACAGCCCACTACGACGACGGCGACAAACCCAAAGGCAAAATGGGTACGGCTGTAGCCGAACGAAGCGGCACACCCACCGACGGTTTCCCGACTGTTTTCGACTCAACACGCATTCCAATTAAAATGAAGGCCATCCGTCAGGCGCGCGCCAACGAAGGGCTGGTTTGCATCCTGAGTTACCGTAACCTCGGCAAGGTCACGACCGACGGCCGTCTGCACCTTTTTTATAATGAAAAACGCTATCCGGACGCGCACTTCTCGCTCGATAGCGCCCGTATGCACTTTGGCGAAAGCGTCGAAAACCTGGATGTTTCCCTCAACCTGCCCGCAGCAACAGACATGACGGAAGGCTGGGCCGCTGTGCTGCCCAAAGGAGATGCCACGGGATTTAATACCTGGAAAACAGCGGACTACCCGCCAGCGTCTATTTTGGAAAATTTGCTGAGCGCCGGACGCGACCTGTATCGCGAGGAAAAAGTCTGGCGATTTAATGGCCTGAAACCGGGCGAAAACCGCAATATGTTCATCTCATTGCAAGGCACCGAAAAAATGCTGCGCGATACCAATGCCTTTATTTACCTCGATGCCGTTTTTGCGCCTTTCGATCCGGCCGTTGCGCCCGAAGTCTATCGCATGGAAATAGAAATCGTTTCTTCACACGACCCGAATGCCATTGCCGTATCTGACAACCGCATCAACTACCGCACGCTGGGCAACAAGAAAATTGATTACAAGGTCAAATTTCAAAACAATGGCGAAGGCCCGGCCAGCAAAGTCGAAGTGACCATTCAAATACCCGAAGGACTGGACATGAAACGTATGAAACCGACAGCGTGGGAGCCCAAATGCCCGATCTGCCCGAAAACACCCACCAAAGCCAGTTGTCTCGACACTGCCAGCACGAAAAACGAACTGATCTTCACCTTTCGCAACATATATCTGCCCGGAAGCCGTCAGGAAGGCGTTGACGATAAAGACTCGACCAAAGGCATGATTAAATACCGCATTGAAGCCGCTAAAAATATGCCTAAACGGCCTTTTAGCAGTCGCGCTAAAATCGTGTTCGACAAAAATCCGCCGATCTACACCAACTTCACCAAAACACGTTTCAAAGTCGGTGTATCGCCAGGCATCAAAGCCGGTTGGGCATTCCATCCGGACTCCATCAGTCAGGGTTATGCCTTTCTCGGCGCCAGCCTTTCGCCATTCAAATCCTGGCGCGTGTATCCGCAGGTGGAATTATTGACCGGCATCAAAGGGAAGGGCAACAGCATTGAAACCAAAACGGAAACATACGACGGACTGGACACCGTGGGCGTTGACTTTGATGTGTTCTTTGCCACCACAACGATAAAAACCACTGCCACGCGATTCTATTCGTTTGAATTGCCCATCCAACTGCGCAAAAATTTCAACCGATGGATTGGTCTGGGCGCTGGCGGTTCGGTGAGGGCCATTTTCAAGACGACAGAATTTGAGTTGAAGAAAACCCTGGAAGAAAGAACATGGAGATATGATTCAATGCTGGGGTATGGAAACATTTTTGCACAAAATCCTACTAGCGTTGCAACAAGTTCAGGCGCCGAAAAATCCCGGCAGTTCCGCTACACGGCTTTTGCCGACCTGACGCTTGGTTCTGTACGTGTCGGCCCTAACCTCGGTATTCGCGCCGGTGGTGTTTTCGGACAAAAAGGCGGAATTCAGCCCTTTGTTCAGGCCTCGGTTGAAATTAAATTATAGACAAATGAGGTTGTCTCATAAGTAGCGATTCTGTGCTTTTTATGATTAACCGCTAATGACGCTAATTACACAAAATATTGAAAATCAAAAACTTAGCGTATTTAGCGTCATTAGCGGTTAAACTAATTTGCTCGATTTTATGACTTATGAGACAATCTCTTCCAGCCTGACAGTTTGTCCCTTAGCACGATTTTTGGTAACCTTTGCATCCAATAACTGTCAAAACCAGCGTTTTTATCTTTTCATACCCTGATTACACTGTCAAGATAACATGGAACAAACTCAATACATGGTAGATTTTACGCTACCGAAAGATTTGTCTGAAGATTTCATTTCCAGAATACCGCAACAGCGTTCTTTGGTGAACAAACTGATGAGCGACTGTAAAATTTTGAATTATGCCCTTTCGCTGGAAAACTCCAAACTCTGGGTCATTTTTTCCGTAGAATCGGAGGAGGAATTACTGGAATTGATTCAAAGGCTGCCGTTGTCGCGTTACATGAAAGTGGAAATGCACGCGCTGACGTTTTTTAATACGGCCAATATTCTGCAACCTAATTTCTCGCTGAACTAACCAACAGCGAACCGCTTAAACAAAAATCAGGCGCCAAAAAGCAAACCGGCTGACAATCGTTACGATTATCAGCCGGTTTTTTATTTGTGGTACCTCCCAGAATCGAACTGGGGACACATGGATTTTCAGTCCATTGCTCTACCATCTGAGCTAAGGTACCGACCTTTCGCTAAAAGCGGGGCAAAGATAGTAGTACAAATCTGACATTGTGAAATATCTGCGCAATTTTTTGCGCAATTTTTTGCGTCGGGCGATTTCAGTGGTACATAAACACAAAAACTTTTCTACGTTTGCCCAACCTTTACCTAACTGGCGGCTGTCTAAGCCAACAGCAAGGGAAACAGCCATGCGGCTATCCATGCCATTTCGATGACTTTTTTCGGTAAAAAAACATACACGGAAAACGAGTTGGTCGAGCTATGCTCTGCCAATGACAGAAGTGCTCAAGAAGCGCTTTACCGACGTTTTTTCCCCGATATGCTGCGTATGTGCAAGCGTT
Source organism: Saprospiraceae bacterium (assembly GCA_020852155.1). Classification (GTDB taxonomy): domain Bacteria; phylum Bacteroidota; class Bacteroidia; order Chitinophagales; family Saprospiraceae; genus M3007. The sequence continues at coordinate 2,987 of JADZBJ010000062.1, forward strand.
ACACGCACGACGAGAGTACAGCCATCGAAATTGTCAACAACGGCTTTTTGAGGGTTTTCAAGAAAATTCACACGTTCGCATTTAAAGGCAGTCTTGAAGGATGGGTACGTCGGCTGGTTTACCACAGTATGGCCGACTACTACCGCGAAAATGCGCGCTACCTGCATTTTCTGGTGTTTGAAGAGCATGACCAGCAAGTGCCGGAGCGCGGGCTTGAATCTTTTTATGAAACGGACTTGCTTAAAATGGTGCAAACCCTGCCGCCGACTTCGCAAGAAGTATTCAGGCTGTACGCCATCGAAGGTTATTCGCACGCTGAAATTGCACAACACCTCGGCATGAGCGAAGGCACCAGTAAATGGCACTTGAGTACGGCAAGACAAAAACTGCGTGATTTATTGGAAAAACATGTTGACTATTTCCGTTGGTCAGCAACCCGCTAAACAGTGATTCTCCTCCCAACGACCGAATACTATTTTTAATCAGACCGAAATGCACGATAAGTACGATCACCATTTAGCTGACAAGGGCTGGCAACAAATGCGCCAGCGGCTGGATAGCGAGATGCCTGAGCAAACCGACCGCCGGAAAAGTCCGGCTGCCTGGTGGTGGATAACGATGCTCGCCATGATGGCCGGAGGAATATGGATGAGTTATGAGTTCGGATTAAGGCGCGGCAGATTGCAAAATACGCCTCAACAACCCGTCGCATCCGCCGATGTTCAGCCAGGCGTTACTAACACCCCACAACAACCAGCAACGCTCGTTTTACCACCAGTAAAACAACAATTAAGCGTTTCGGGAATTCCATTGACCTCGAATTGGCGTTTGCCACAGGTTTTCATCGCCAAAAGCGGCGAAACCAACAACAACGCTCACCAATCAGTCGCTCCTTTGCCAACGCTTGCAACACAAGACGGGACATCTGCCTCCGAAGCTGAGGCCACTACGGCAATCATTCCATTACCTGAGAAAAACATAGAAAGCGTACGCTCTGCCAATATTCAGCAACCATCTATCGCTGTACAGCCCATATCGGCCGAACAAACCCTGGCTGCTGAAATAACGCCTGATCGCAAGGCGTCCCGTTGGGCGCTTGGCGTAACTGGTCAGGCATCTACCGAGTCGTTCACCAACCTGAATGGAATTAGCGGCGGGATGACTGTCAATTTTCAGGTAAATCGCCAGTTTGGTTTACGGTCCGGCGCGATGTACTCCTATTATCGCCCGAATACTGTCAGCCAGCCATTGGTGGAAGTGGAAACGCCGGATTATGTACAGGCAACTAAAAATTATTACTTCATTAATAATCCGGCTGCCACGCCCGACGAATCTGTATTTATCCCTGTTCAAAAATTACATCGCCTGGAAGCGCCTTTTTTATTGTTTTGGCAACCTTTCAAGCATTTTCAGGTTTTTTCAGGCGCTTCTCTGGGTTATACATTTTACGGCAAAAGCGCTGAAGAAAATTTCACAGAAGCCAGTGTGCTTCGCTTGGGCACAACCGTAGCCGAGCGCGGAGCGGATCGCCTCGTGACGAATGAATTACATCCCTGGCAAACTGATTTTCAGGGCGGATTTACGTACAAGATTTATCAAAACTGGGAGCTGGGCCTGTCTTACAAACGCCCTTTCAGTTTTCAAAATACCCGGGAAGCACGCTCAAGTGCCCTGTTGGATATTACCCAGCCGGCGCAACATTTCTCCAGCAATCGCTACCTGCATCAGCATTTGCTGAACCTCAGTTCGACTCTGTTTTTCTGATACTTTTTACTAATCCTTTTCTTTGTATGAAGCAACAGGGGCCGGTGTAATACCGGCCTTCTGTTTTTTTATGCCATCTCACCTGAAACCGGCACTAACAAAAGTTAGCTTGACACTGATTCTTTTCTCAATACTTTCGCATCAGATTGAATTTACCAGTGTTGGCATAGTGCGCTGATTTTTATTTTGGAATCAAATTTTATGTCTTTATTTGCCATGCAAACGGTGTTCGTTTGTAGAAGCAAATGTTGAAAGTATTGGCTTAAAACATTATCAATATGGCTTATGAAACAATTTGACAAACTTTTTTTTGCAACAGTCCTGTGTTTCCTGATGTCTGCCATAACCACATGGGGACAAAGCGTGACGATAAAAGGCAAGGTGGTTGATGGTGAAACAGGCGAAGAACTGATTGGCGCCTCTATTGTCGTTCTAACTGGAGGTACCGGTGGCGCATCAACGGATTACGAAGGAAATTTCACCCTGAAACTCGAAAAAACGCCCGCCCGAATTCGGGTATCTTATACAGGATACGACCCTTCCGAACTGGATATCACCTCCCCTGAAGGCCGCCTGTCGGTCAAACTTTCACAAGCCTCCAATATCCTTGAAGACGTCATCGTACGCGGTCAGCGCATTGATGAAAAACAAAAAACAGCGCCATTGTCTGTTGAAAATCTCGACGCTATTGCCATCAAGGAAACTCCGGCCGTGAGTTTTTACAACGGACTCGGCAACCTGAAAGGCGTTGACCTGACCACTGCTTCACTGGGCTTTACCATTATTAATATGCGTGGATTTAACTCCACCAGCCCGGTGCGTTCGCTTCAAATCATTGACGGTGTGGACAACCAGGCGCCTGGCCTGAATTTCTCTCTCGGTAACTTCCTCGGCGCCAGCGATCTGGATGTAAATGGCGTAGAGTTGGTGTCCGGCGCAAGCGGTCCATTCTTCGGCCCCAATGCCTTCAATGGCGTGATCAGCATCAAAACAAAAGACCCCTTCGTGACCAAAGGTTTGTCTGCATCCTTGAAAACAGGCGAACGCAATCTTTTTGAAGTGGCCATGCGCTGGGCAGATGCCTTCAAGAACAAAAAAGGTCAGGAGTTTCTCGCTTACAAACTCAACTTTTTCCACCTGCGTGCCTACGACTGGGTAGCCGACAACTACGAACCCGTCGAGAATGTACCGTTCAACAGTCCGGTCTTCACAGCAAAAGAAAATCCGGGCCGCTACGACGCCGTCAATCGCTATGGCGACGAGTACTCCAGCCTGTTCGATTATACGCGTTTCTCTCCGTGGGATGACTTTTACGGCATCCAGCAGTTCCATCGTCAGGGTTACAAAGAGGAAGACCTCGTTGACTATAACACCCGTAACTACAAAGCCAGCGCCAGCCTGCACTGGCGTTTGAATCCTTCCAAAGAATACGAATCGGCGGAGTTGATCTATGCCTCCAGTTTTGGTAACGGGACTACCGTTTATCAGGGCGACAACCGTTTCAGTCTGCGCAACATCCTGTTTTTCCAAAACAGACTGGAATTGCGTAAAAAAGACCGCTACTTCCTTCGCGCTTATGCCACCAACGAAGACGCTGGCGATTCCTACGATCCTTACTTCACGGCACTTCGCTTACAGGAAAACGCCAAATCGGATGAACTATTCCGCAACGATTACCGCTCATACTGGGTATCCACGGCAAAGTATCAGGAGAAAATGCGCCAAATGGGCTACCCTCAATTGGCACTGGTAGGGTTTGACCCCGTAACAGGATTGCCTATTTTCGAATTTGACCAGGCGGCAGCCAATGCCTGGTTTAAGGATCACCAGGAGCTGTTGGCCGGCTGGCACCAGACAGCACTGGAAAACGCCAACGCCAAGAGTTCGGATGGCACATCCAATTACTATCAGCCCGGCACAGCGGAGTTTCAGCGCGAATTTGATCGCATTACTTCTGCCAAATCAGGTCGTGACGGCGGCACTCGCTTTTTCGACAAGTCTGCCCTGTATCATGTTCACGGTGAATACCGTTTCACCCCAAACTGGTTTGATCAGATCACTGTCGGCGCTAATACACGCATTTATCGCCCGTATTCTGAAGGAACGATCTTCATTGACACCTTACAATACACCCGCGACGCCAACAACGTAGCCATTGATTCCTTCTATGAGCGCATCACCAACTGGGAAGTAGGCGGTTATGCCGGTGTCGAGAAAAAATTCATGAGTGATCGTATGATCGCTTCGGCGACACTTCGTTTGGATAAAAACCAAAACTTTGACGTGCTGGCCACACCAGCAGCCTCGCTGGTATACGCGCCGGATAAAGTAAACTTCCTGCGTTTTTCCTTCTCTTCAGCCATCCGCAACCCGACGCTGACCGACCAATACCTCAACCTGAATGTTGGTCGTGCGACACTGCTGGGCAACCTCAATGGATTTGATAGCCTGATTACGGTTGAATCATTGAGAGAGGCGCTTAAACCGGCATTTGGCGCTGATGTGAGTAAGTTAAAATACTTCAACGCCCCAGCCATCAAGCCAGAAAAAGTAAAAGCCTTTGAATTGGGCTATCGCACGACGATCTGGAATAAATTGTACATGGATGCGGGGTATTATTACAACATCTACGATAATTTCATTGGCTATAACCTCGGCGTAACGGCTAAAGTGATCAGCAGCACCATTGATCTGAACTCAATTAAAGCATACCGCGTTTCAGCCAATTCAACCAATACTGTTACTACGCAAGGCTTTAACATCGGTTTGAACTACTACTTTTCTAACCTGTATCAGTTGAGCGGCAACTACTCGTTCAACAAATTGAACAAAACCTTCCCTGACGATCCGATCATTCCGGCTTTTAATACGCCAACGCATAAATTCAATGTCGGTTTTTCAGGTCGTGACATCAAAATCGGACGCCTGAAAAACACAGGTTTTAACGTGACCTACAAATGGATCGAAGGCTTCCTGTTTGAAGGTTCTCCTCAGTTTACGGGCTTTATCCCGACTTACGACATGGTGGATGCCCAATGGAATTGCCGTTTTGAAAAAATCAAAACCACACTAAAAATTGGCGCAACCAACATCCTTGGTTTGCAACCGCTTTTCGAAGATGCTCCGGAAGGCAGCACCAAACTGAAGGAAATGTTTAACAACAATCAGTACCAAACCTACGGTGGCCCGCGCATCGGCCGAATGGCTTATGTGTCGCTGACGTATAATTTTGATAAAAAATAGGCTTTCTTTGCTGCCTAAAGAGGTTGTTTAAAATTCTCTCTCTGGCTCAAAAAGGTGCCTTTTGCCGCCATCCTTCCCTTATTTTTCAGGCTGAAGCCCCCGTTTCACCCCGAAAAACAAGGATTGGCTATCGTCAAAATCTGCTCTTTTTGAATCCAGCAGAGAAATTTAAACAACCTCAAACTCCAGTCATCTTTTTTAATTAAACAACAGCTTAGCAACACACAACCTTTGACTATGAAAAAGTTGTACCTCTCCCTTCTTATTTTGGGCGCAATGACCCTCGCTCAATTGCAGGCGCAAACGCGCTATTATCATCAGGTGTTTTCGGGTGTAAACGTAACGTCTAACGTTCCTTACGGCCAAAACACTACTGTACTGGCTTACCCTACGCTGATCAATCAGCCATTGATTATGGATGTATATCAGCCGATTGGTGATACCGCAACCGCTCGCCCGGTTGTGCTGTACCTGCATACTGGTAACTTCCTTCCGTTTAAAGGGCCTGACGGCTCGGTTGGCTTTAATGGCGCTTGTGGCGGTACTTTGCGCGACTCGTCTGTGATCGAAGCCTGCACACGCCTGGCTAAAATGGGTTATGTGGCCTGCGCGGTGGACTACCGCCTCGGCTGGAACCCACTGGCTCAATCCGACGTAGAACGTCGTTATGGTATCATCAATGCAGCATACCGTGGTATTCAGGACGTGCGTACTTGCATCCGCTATTTCCGCCGCTCAGTTGCAGAACAGAACAACCCATGGAAAGTAGATACTGACCGCATCACCATCTGGGGTCAGGGCACAGGCGGCTACCTGACGCTGAACTGCAATTCTTTGGATAATTACTTTAAAATTCCATTGGCTTCCGGTGGTAAATTCCTGTGGGACCACGACCAAAACCCTGGTACGCCACCAGTTCCAATGGTCGTACCGCAAGTTAATGGTGACATCTATGGTACTACAGTAGGCGTTATCCCGGGTACAACCGATACGCTCAGCCGCATTAACCACTTTGGTTATTCCAGCGAACACCATTTAGCCATCAACATGGCAGGCGCCATGGCCGACTCAGCCTGGGTTGATCCGGGCCAGAAGCCACTGATTTCTTTCCACGTTCCTTACGACAACTTGTCACCTTATGATGAAGGTCTTGTAACTGTGCCAGGAACCAACCTTCAGGTAGTGAAAGTACAAGGTAGCTATGCTATCCAGCAAATGCAGGAAGCAATGGGCAACAATGGTAAATTCATTGACAACGTTCCACCACTTGCTCTTGAAGCTGAGGCCGCAGCCCGTACCACCAGCACACCTGTTTATCAGGTGCCAGTGTATAACAGCGACAAATGGCAAGACCCAACACCTGGTTTGTATCCTTTTATCAAACCTTTCCTGACACAAACACCCATCATCGTTCCTTCAACAACTGCACCCTGGGAATGGTCTGGCCCGGTTCCAAACAACCCAACCTGCAACACAGATAAAAGCAAGGCATTGGCCTACCTCGACACTGTTTTCCAGTTTGTAGCGCCACGTGCATGCTTCGCATTGGGTATTCAAAGTTGTATTAATGCTATTGTTAGCGCAAAAGAGCCTTTGGCTGAAAACATTAACTTGAGCGTTGCGCCTAACCCGGCTACTGACGAAATGCGTATCTCATCTCCGGAAGGTGAAACCATTCTGGGGATTGAAGTATATGGCGCTATGGGCCAGGTGGTAAATACTATCCGCAACATCAACAGCGACAATTACACACTGCGCAGCAGTGATTATACCAAAGGGACATATTACCTGAAAGTTTCCTTCAAACAAGGATTCGTAGGTAAAGTGGTGATGTTTGAATAATCACTGACCAATCTTTGATTTTTATCAAAGCCCTTCCTGATCTGATTCAGGAAGGGCTTTGTTTTTGAGCGTGGTTGCAAAGTGATGTTGAAAAACTCAGGCGTAGTGTATTCCCCGTAGGCAGTGCAAATGCCACAGAAAATCTGCGTTATCTGCGGGAAATTTGTCTTACTTGAAATTCCTACGAGGCAGATAACTTTTATGTGATTTTGAAATTTTCGCGCCTGCAAAACCCTGAAAACCCAAAAAGTTACTTCGGAGAATCTTCAACATCACTTAAAACTGACAGAAAATGTTCTCACTTTTGCCTTTGTATGAAATACCCATCAGGCGCTTGTTTGACATTTTTACCGGAGTCTCCATTTGCTTTAAACCAACTTTATGCATCAGGATCAACAATATATCGAAGCATTGCTGAAGAATGACGAACGAGGCATTCGGGAAATATACCGACAACACGCCCCTGCCGCACGACGCTGGGTTTTGCAACACGGCGGCAATGCCGACGATGCCCAGGATGTATTTCAGGAAGCCGTCATGGCAGTGTTCGAGCGCGCTCAGAAAACAAATTTTGTGCTGACTTGTCCGCTCGGTGCGCTACTGCATGTCATCTATACGCGCAAGTGGATTGACCGTATCAGACTAAAAAAACGCGACGCCACGGTAAGGAATGTCGAAGAATACCGTTATGAACTTGAATCTTCGGAACCAGATGCACTTACCGTCGCCGAAGAAGCCATTGAAGCGCAAGAACGCCAGTCCAGATTAGCCCGGACTTTTGCGCAATTAAGCCAACTGTGCCAGCAACTGCTGACCCTGCTTTCAGAAGGAATCCCCCCCCGCGAAGCCGCAGAACAACTACAGATGAACAGCGTTGACACGTTGTATCGTCGGAAAAATGCCTGTTCCGAAAGGTGGCGGGCGCTGATGCTCGAATAACCAAATCAACAAGTCTAAAAATCCACTTTATGCACTCAACATCAAACCCGGCTGCTCATGAACGAACGAGATTTAAACACGATCCACGACTACTTTAACGGTCTGCTTGGCCCCAATGAGGCCAGTCAAGTAGAAACGCGCGCACAAAGAGATGCTGACTTTGGCGAAGCCTTTCGTTTGCAACAGGAATTGGAAGATTTTCCAAAATCTCAGGCAAACAGAACTGCCCTGAAAAACACGCTTGACCAGATAGGGCAAGATTATTTTTCCGCCTCGGATACCGTTGAAACAGCCGTTACGCCAACGATGACGGTCAAAAGCAATGTCCGCCAATGGATGGCACTGGCGGCCTCGCTGACCGTTTTGGCTGCTGCTGTCTGGTTTTTCCTGAAGCCCGAAGCGAATCTTTATGAGGAATATGCGCAGCACGCGCCATTAGCCCTGACCGAGCGCAGCAACACGCCGCAGGAAGATATGACTGCCGCAGAATCGGCTTTTCAGCAGAAAAAATACGATGCTGCACTGAATGCGCTGGAACGCGTATTGAATAATCAGCCGGACAACCTTACAGCGCAATTGTACAAAGGCATTTGCCTGATCGAACTGGGCAAATCAAGCGATGCCCGGCAAGCGCTGGCTCCAATGGCTGCCGGTTCGTCGGCTCTCGTAGATGAAGCCCGCTGGTATATCGCCTTGAGTTATTTAAAAGAGAACAATAAAGCCGCCTGTGCAGAAGCCCTCCGACAAGTCAGTCCGGCCAGTGATCGCGGTCGCGATGCAGCAGCATTGTTGGCAGCATTAAAGTAAGAAAACGTGTGTGCAGGAGATTAATACTCCGGCCACTTGTCCTGGATTTTCAAAGTCTTTTCGATGATGTCGCGTACGCAGCCCATGCAGAAATGCTTCACTAACTATTGGTATTGACAAACGGTGGTGTTACTTTATGAGTGATGTGTTGTAGTTGTAAATAAAGAGTTTGAG
>JADZBJ010000063.1 GCA_020852155.1 Saprospiraceae bacterium
AGTTCATTCAAAAAATCCTTTTCGTGGGGCTTGAGTTGTATGAATTGAGTTGGTCTGCCCATTGCAAAATTTTTAGTGAACCCAAATCTATAATGATTATTTCAAAGAACTTTAAAAATGTTGTACTTAGTGCCTTCGTGGTAAAAAAATCGAATCAATCGGATTTAATCGAACCAATCGAATCAATAAAACCATTCCAATGCGCTATCATTTTATTGATAAAATCAAACGGATTGAATACGGCAAAGAGATTGTCGTGGTCAAGAACGTCACGGCGACTGAAGACTATTTTCAGGAGCATTTTGTGGGTTATCCTGTATTTCCGGGAGCCTTGCAAATCGAGGCAATGGCACAGGCATGTGGCGCATTGACAGAAATTTCATCCGGTTATCAATCGTTTTCCATCCTCCTGATGGTGGAAAAAATCAAGTTCAAAAGAACTATTCACCCCGGCGATCAACTCATCATTACGGCCAGGGTCATTTCCCAACATACAGAGTCAGCCCTGTTTGATGTTTCCATCACCTGCGATGGCCAAAAAATGAGCAACGGCACGCTCATGACAGGCATCGTCACGGCAGAAAGCATACAATCTGATTACCACAAAGTCATTCAAACGCTGGAGGATTACTATCGTTTTCTCCTGCGCAACGCTGAAATCATAACCCATCCATGAAATCATGTCTCATCAAAAAGTCGTTATTACAGGCCTTGGCGTAGTATCGCCCTTTGGCATAGGGCATCATATTTTCTGGGAAAGCCTGCAAAATGGCGTTTCTGCTGCCCGTAAAATTGACACCTTCGACGCCAGTCAGATGCCCACGCAATTCTGGGCTTCTGTCCCGGCTTCCGACGATACGCTCAACGAACACCTGGTACAGCGTAAAACAGGAAAACTCCTGACCCGTAGCGGCAAAATGGCCATGATCGCCGCTGCCGAAGCCATTGCCCAAAGCGGCATTGATTTTTCGGCGCTCCAACCTGAACGCGGCGCTATTTCCGTTGGCGCAGGCGGCATTGGCCTCAATGACCCTGACGTCGCCGCCATCGGATTTGACCACGGCGGATGGCTGGCATCCAACAATATTCCCCGCGACAACGAAGGCGCATTCTGGGCCGCCATGGTCGCCCACACGCATCCGTTGCTTTCTGTCAAGGCCATCCCAAATTCCATTGCGGCGCACTTGTCCATGTTGTACCAGATTCAGGGCGCTTCAACGACCATCACCACGGCTTGTACCTCATCCAGTCAGGCCATTGGCGAGGCATTTCATAAAATCAAATACGGACTGGCCGACGCTGTCTTGGCTGGCGGTGCGGATTCGATGACCAACCCGTCCAGTTTGCTGTCGTTTTCACTGCTGGGCGTTTTATCCAAAAACAACGCTGAATACGCCGCCGCCAGCCGCCCGTTTGACCGCGACCGCGACGGTTTCCTGCTGGGAGAAGGCGCGGCTTTTTTTGTACTGGAATCGCTGGAACACTGTCGCCGACGTGGCGCGCAGCCGTTGGCTGAAATCAGCGGGTTTGGCTGTACGTCCGATGCCTTTCGGATTACCGACGAACCCGAAGACGCCCGCGGCAGTATTAATGCCATGCGTCAGGCACTGCGGGAAGCCCAACTCAATCCAGAGCAGATTCACTACATCAATGCGCACGGCACCAGCACGCGCATGAATGACAAAACTGAAACCCTGGCGATTAAAAAAGTATTCGGAGAACAGGCTTACCGAACGCCCGTTTCTTCCAACAAATCCATGTTCGGGCATTTGGTTGCCGGCGCCGGAGCCATCGAAATGGCCGCTTCCATCCTTACCTTACTCCATCAGGTAGCGCCGCCAACCATCAACCTGAACAACCCCGACCCTGAATGCGACCTGGATTATATTCCGCACAGCGCACGCCAACTCAACATCAAAAACATCATGTCCAATTCATTTGGCTTTGGCGGCCAAAACAGCTGCCTTGTCGTGAATGCGATGATGTGATCATGATTTTTTAAAAACCTGAGCGTAGTATATTTCCTGCTATGAATTTGCTCACGAGCATTTTTAATGCGATGTGTTACGTTAGCAAGTCTCTGACTTGCGTTATCAATGCTTACGAGCGTGGATTTTGCGCCAACTCGTTTGGTGTGTTAATCGCAAGTCAGAGACTTGCTAACGGTACACGTCGCGTCGGAGACGCTCGCGAGCATGGCTAGCCCAAACTTTTACTTTTTTTTAATTGATTCAATTTATCTTATGATTTCAAAACAAGACATTGAGCGCAAACTGATTACGATCATTGCCAAATCGCTTCAAATTCCTGAAAAAACAGTGCAAATGAACTCTCGTTTGCTGATTGACCTTGAAGCAGAAAGTATTGACATTCTGGACATTCGTTTTGCCGCTGAACAGGAATTCGGCATCAAATTCGACACCGAGGAAATCCGCAAAATGCTGCTCCAGGCGGCCCAGGAAAATCAGTTGTCCGAAAAGGATATTCCGCAGTTTTTCACCGTCGAGCGTTTTTACGATTACATAGTCCGTAAAATCGAACAGCATAACGCATGAGTGCGCAATCAACATCCGGCATTGCCTTCATTGCTGGCGGTACGCGCGGCATTGGCGCTGCCGTGGCGCGTTATTTGGTCAAAACCGGCGCGGCGCAAACGCTATTCCTGAATTATCTGGAAAACAGCGCCGCCGCTGAGGCCCTGAAAAACGAACTGCAACAACAAGGCGCTACCGTGCACCTGCTGCCGGCTAATCTGGCTTTCCCGGATGCTGTCCGCGACATGTTTGAGCAGGTGGCTGGCCTGACAGACCGCCTTGATTATTTTGTGCATTCCGCGGCCCTGACCACCTTCAAACCCCTGCACGCGATTCGGTCGAATCAATGGGATCTGACCATGAATGTGAGCGCCAAATCATTCCTGACGTGTACGCAAGGTTGCCTGCCACTGATGCAACACGGCGGCCAGGTGGTGGCCATTTCCAGCACCGGCGCTTTGCGTTTTAATCCGGATTATGGCGCATTGGGCATTGCCAAATCGGCCCTCGAAAACATGGTGCGCTACCTGGCTGTCGAACTGGCCCCGCGCGGTATCCGCGTCAATGGTGTATCGCCGGGACTGATTTCGGGTGAAAACCTGCCGCCTTTCCCTCAAATAGACCTGCTGGTGGCCGAAACGCTGCGCCATACACCGGCAGGGCGACTGGGCACACCGGAAGACGTGGCCGAGGTCGTGCATTTTCTGTTAACGGGCGCCCGATGGATGACCGGACAGGTACTGGTGCTTGATGGCGGATGTAGTTTGGTGTGAAGGGGATGAGCCACCTGGTGGGTATTAACCCAATGGCGGCAATTCATACACGCATATCACCCAAATAAGTTGACATAAGACAAAAAGCCCGCTGGATAATTTGGCAAAATAAATGTTCCCGATTATTTTTGCAGGGTCGTTCTGACGCTCTGCCCCGATTAAGAAGCCGTTCCTCCGGTTTGCATTTCATTAACATCTATTGCGTGATTTAGTCTTTTTGGGCTGGATGGCCGCAATCGTTTAGGTGACAAAGTAAATTTGGCCGTTAATTGGAGGTGACGGGAAACAACAGTTATCCCCAACTAAAAAAATAAAAATATAATAATATAAAACAAAATAATAAAAATATAAAACAAAAAAAACAAAAAATATAATAAAAACAAACCCACCCCAAACCACGTTAAACGATTCAATGAAATTCTTTTGCTACATTTTCAGCCTGTACTTCTTGGCATTGAGCACCATGCCATGTACCGATGTTCACGACATGAACCCAGCGGCAGGCAACGAATTGGCGAGTATTTCAACCAATAGCCACGAAAATTGCCCGCACGAAAAGGGCAACGACGATTGTTCCCCGTTCTGCGTGTGCAGTTGTTGCGGGCATAATTTTCTGGAAACAAGACCTGTCAAATGGATTTTTCAGCCGCCAACTTTCTTTGAATACAAAGGAAAATGTAGTTTTTCCTATTCCAGAGATTGGCAGAGCGAATACCTCAAATCCATTTTCCGCCCGCCCAAAGTTTAAATTGCAACAAAAAAGTCTCGTGCGGCTTCGCCGCACCCCGCCAAAAGGCGGTGGCTCCGCCACCGCCCTTTTTGGCGTTTTGTTCAATTTAAACAAATCAATCAATGCTTGATAAAATCATTCATTTCAGCATAAAGAATAAGTTCATCGTGGGCTTGTTCACGCTGGCTTTGGTGCTTTGGGGCATCTTTTCGCTGTCCCGTTTGCCCATAGACGCACTGCCTGATATCACCAACAATCAGGTGCAAATCCTCACCACTTCGCCCACTTTGGCGGCGCAGGAGGTCGAAAAATTCATCACCTACCCCATCGAGCAAGCCGTGAAGCCAATCCCCCGCCTCATCGAGTTGCGCTCGGTCAGCCGTTTTGGTTTGAGCAACATCACGGCGGTTTTTGAGGAGGACGTGGACATTTATTGGGCAAGAGCCCAGATTTCCGAACGCCTCAAAGAAGCCGAAAACAACATCCCCGCAGGCATGGGAACGCCCGAACTGGCGCCCATCAGCACAGGTTTGGGCGAGATTTACCAATACACCATTTCCGCAAAACCGGGTTTTGAATCAACATTCAACGCCATGGAACTGCGCACGGTGCAGGACTGGATTATTAAGCCGCAGCTTATCGGGACGCCCGGTGTGGCGGAGGTCAACACCCTCGGCGGCCAGCTCAAACAGTATGAAATCGCCGTGCAGCCCGACAAGTTGCGGAGCATGAACACCACCATGCCCGAAATC
>JADZBJ010000064.1 GCA_020852155.1 Saprospiraceae bacterium
AAGTGTTGGTTAAATTTCTGAGGAATCTGGTTAGGTTAGTGGTTTTGGATCAAAAAAGCAGGCGATTTTTGGCCAATCAAGCCGCTTTTTCGAGTTCGATGCAGCGCATCGGACGAGAAAAATGGCGAAGAGTGGCTAAAAATAGACCTTTTTTGGTCAAAATGGGAGCAACCTAACCAGTTACATTTCTGAATGTTTCGAAAGGAGTGGATAAAACTAACCGCCAAGAACGCTAAAAGTGCAAAAATTGAAAATCAATTCCCGGCATTTTCAGCATTTTGGCGGCTAGCAAGAGCCTGTTGTGTGTTTTGTCTTAAAAAAAACTGCACGACAGGTTCAAAGGATGTTCAAGGCGAAAATACGATGTCGCCTAGAACATATCGTAATACAACTTCAATGTCTCGTCTGTTTCTTTCGATTTAATCATATCCAGACTGCCTTGTAAAGCGGTGGCTTTGGCTTCATTGCCGCCCTCGCGATAGTGGTTGCGGAAATCAGCAATCGCTTTGGTCGAAGCGAAACGACGCCATTCGCTGTTGCCGGCCGGTGTGGTGGCGATGGTTTCCAGCGTTTTGGCAGCATTGTCCAGCAGTTCGGCATCGTTCAGGCCGATTAACAGGCGGCTGTAAGCATCGAAGAAAGAGAAAGCGGCCATTTGATCGGCCTTGGGCATATTCTTTTCAAAAAATGCAAGGTGCTCACGACTCGGCGAATTGGCATACATATCGGCCAGCATCGGCATGAAAGCGCCGGTTTCATCGGCTTCCAGCACTTTTGACGCTTTGGCTGCGGCCTCAGCATCCAACTGCGACAAACCGTTTACGGCAGCGCCGACAACGCTGTAAGGCAATGTTTCAGAAATGGCATTTTGCAATACTGGAATATACTTTTTATCACCGGTCTGGCTCAACAAGCCAATCGCAAAAGCACGGGTTGATGGGTCAGGCTCCGATGCAGCCATCTTTTCAACCGCCGCAACCACCAATGGGTTCGATGGGTCAGCGCTACTCAGGCCGCGTTGGCGCAAGCCGTGGTATTTGTCGGTCAGCGCTTCGTAGAATACAATTTTAGCCTCGGCGTCGCCTTCTCCTGCTGGCGCCTGAAGGGCATCCAGTGCTTCGGCGCGGTCAGTAAACAGCGGAGCATGGCGGTACATAAATGCCCATTCTTCTGGCGTGTGCTGATCTGTTTTGACGCAAAGCAGGGCTTTTTCTGCATCGAAATTGATGAGCGCAGGTTTTTCAGGACAGTTAAACTGGAACGTCTGATTGCGCATAGTGATGCGAATGTCTTCGCGACGCACTTTGCCGGAAGCATCGTAAATATCCACTTTCAAGGGAAGGTCGAATACGCGTGGCACATCAGCGCCTTCCTGTGTTTGTTTGACCGTTACGCTGGCTTTTTTTGAAGCCTCATCCCAGCCATATTGAATGTCAAGCGTCGGGTGGCCGGCACTGAAAAACCACTGATTCCAGAACCAGTTCATGTCTTGTCCGGTCACGTCTTCGAAGGCCATACGCAGTTCGTCGGCTTCAACTTCGGTGTATTCATTACGCTTGAGGTAGCGATTAAGCGCCGCGAAAAAGGCGTCATCGCCGACATAAGTGCGCAGCATGTGCAGGATAGCGCCGCCCTTGTTGTAGGAGTGCGCGTCGAACATCTGTTCGCGGTCATTATAGCCGAAATGAATGAGCGGGTGGCCACCGTCGGCAGCGCTGAACAAATAACCCTGGCGTTCGGCCAGTTCGTGGTCTTCAGCGGCTTCACGACCGTGTTTGTGCTCCATCCACAGGAATTCGGAGTAATTGGCGAAACCTTCATTCAGGGTCAGGTTGGCCCAACTTTCGGTGGTCACCAGGTCGCCAAACCACTGGTGAAACATTTCGTGCGCTACAACTTTTTCATTGACGAGGTGATCGTCAAGCAATTCGCGTTGCGTTTTTTGCACATATTCTCCAAAAATGACGGCTGTGGTATTCTCCATCGCGCCGCTCACATAATCGCGTACGACAATCTGGGAGAATTTTGACCACGGGTAGTCGTAATTGAGTTTTTTAGAGAAAAACTCCAGCATTTCGGGCGTGTAGGGGAAAATGTCGCGTGCGTATTTTTCAAATTTAGGCTCGACATAATAATCTACGTCAATGCCGCGCCATTTATCCTTGACAACGGCGAATTCGCCAACGGCCATCATAAACAGGTATGGCGCGTGTGGCTTGTCCATACGCCAATAGTCGGTGCGCGTACCATCGGCGTTCTTTTTTGAATTAATCAGCAGGCCGTTAGACAGGGTTTTGTACTTGTCTTCGACGGTGATATACATTTCCTGCGTGCAGCGCTCGTTGGGCTTGTCAATCGTTGGCATCCAGAAAGAATTGCTTTCTGTTTCACCCTGCGTCCAGATTTGGCGTGGCTTGTCTTTGTCGGCGCCATCATGGTTGATGAAGTACAAACCTTTGTCAGAAGTGATGGCCGCACTGCCGCCGTAGGAGCTGCGCTCGTCAGGCTTGGCGGTGTACACGATGACAACTTTAAACTCTTCCGTACGCGTAAACTGACGACCCAGGCGGATGCGCAATTGGGTGCTGTCGTAATTGTAAGGCAGTTGTTCGGTTTTGCCTTCAAAAGTAACGGACTTGATGTCAAAATTTTTGGCATCAAGCACCAGTTGGTCTGTCGGATAAAACCAGGGACGAAGCGTCAGGGTCGCTTTGCCGTTTGCGCGGCGTTTGGCCCAGTCGAAACTGATGTCCACCTTGGTGTGAATGAGGTCGTGCTGAAACGTATGCGATGGGTTGTAAGGCTTCAGCGAGTCAACGTTCCACCCGGCTTCAGGCTCGGGTGTCACTTCGACGTCGTCAAGGATATTGTACTCTATCGGTGTTTCGTCTTCTGTGACCAGGGGTTTGCGAAGCGTGTCCCAGGTTTCAGATGGTTCGGCCGGTGCGCTGACTGAAGTGTCTCCTGCGATCGTTTTTCCGCCTGTTTTGGGCGTACAGGAAAACGTCAGGACGAGTAAAGCCGCGAGGCCGGTCAGTAAAAGGTTTTTCATACCAATTTAAAAAATTTGAAAATATACTTGTTGAAGCAGGGCTGATGGATTGGGACAGCCCTGGTTTAATTGTTTTGAGGGTGGAGGATGAAGGGTGGAATTTGATGCAGCAAAGTTGGTGTTAAAAATATGTTTCAAGTTGATTTTTGGGTGAAAACGTGATTTTTATGCTCAAACGCTCACAACGTCCGCTTATGGCCCGCATTTCAAAAAAACTTTTTGACCTTTGTCCAATGACGACACCAGATCAAGGCCATCCATCCAGCGATGCACCCATCGGTATATTTGATTCGGGGTACGGCGGACTGACCGTTTTCCGCGACATTCGAAAGCGATTGCCACAGTACGACTATATTTATCTGGGCGATAATGCCCGCGCGCCGTATGGTCCGCGCGATTTTGACACCATTTATCATTATACGCTTGAGTGCGTTCAACACCTGTTTGATAAGGGTTGCCATCTGGTTGTGCTGGCCTGTAATACGGCTTCGGCCAAGGCCCTGCGGACGATTCAGCACCAGGATTTGCCCAGGATAGACGCCAACCGGAGGGTGCTGGGCGTCATCCGACCAACCACCGAAGTGGTGGGCCATTTTTCAAAAACAGGGAAAGTAGGCATACTGGCGACTAAGGGCACAGTCGCCTCGAAGTCGTATGTGCTGGAAATTGAAAAGTTTTTTCCTGATCTGGAGGTGTTTCAGCAGGCGTGTCCGATGTGGGTGCCTCTGGTGGAAAATCAGGAACACGACAGCGATGGCGCTGATTATTTTGTCCGTAAATATTTAGATGCGCTGTTTGCTCAATCCAGCCAGATTGACACGATTGTACTGGGGTGTACGCACTATCCTTTAATGGAACGAAAAATCAGACAATACCTGCCGGAAGGCGTGAACTTGCTAATTCAGGGCGAGATCGTCGCGGTCAGTCTGGAGGACTACCTGATGCGCCACCCGGAAATAGAACAACGTTGTGGCCGGGGCGGCTCGGTGCGTTATTTTACTACTGAATCTCCTGCTGAATTCGATGAAAAAGCAGGCGTTTTTTTAGGTGAAACAGTGCATTCGGAGCACCTGAGAAGTTGTTGATCAGGTGCTTTATAATGCCCCAATTTCCAAAAAGGTGTCATCCTGAACGAAGTGAAGGATCTGGTCAAACAGTTGTGAATATTTCCACTTCGTGGGTAGCAGATCCTTCACTTCGTTCAGGATGACAATCCTCTTTTTGATGGGTTTGATGTTCTAGTTTTCAAGTAACCCGCATACCCAATTCCACAAACAACCAACTCAGAGGCTTTTCAGAAAAGCAATAATCTGATCGGCATTGACCTTGTTAGGGATCACTGTTTTGCGTGTGCCATTCTGGCCAGTTTCGGTTTCTTCCTGTCCAAGGTAGTATTGATCGCCGACCTTGCTGACAGTAATCATACGCACCAAATGACCGGCGGGTGCGCCTTTCAGGCAATATTTTCGGGAGCCTGGATCCAGCACCGCAGGCAAAGTCAACACGGTGCGTTCATTTTTGAAGGCCAGAAAAACCAGTGTATTTTCGTCTGCAAACTGACCACTCATTTCGATACAAAACTCTTTGTCGGACGGTGAAAGGGTTTTTTGCGCGCTGACCCAGCCTAATTCGCGGGTCAAAATTTCAAAACCTTCCTGTATGCCGCCGCCGGCAATCGGCCACTCAGCCTGATAAACCGCCTGCATGGCATTGCTCCAATGGGCAAAATCGCCCTGATCGTCCACCCCATGATATACCATGAAATCATCGGCAGGATCGTCGGCAGGAATCTGAATTTTCAGGTTTCGGCCATCCATCAGGTATAAAGGCTGGTTGTTGCAAGTTACGGTCACTTTTACGGCGCCGGCGTTGTCAAGCCAGGTGGTGTCTGCTCCCACGACCATCATGGTGGGTAAACCACGTGCAATCAAGTCGCCCTTTTTCACAGCCTCCACGACGGTTACTTTAAGGTCTGCGCAGGTGCTGCACAGTACCGGCGTGCCAGTTTCATCTGCGAACAATGCATCCGGGTCTGTTAAAAACACCCTGACGCCGCCCTGCGTAGTTAAAACCACATCTTCGGTCAGATAACTTTCCTGAAATACCGTCTCGGTCGTCGGTTCCGGCACTTTCGACAACAATTGGTTCAAGGCATCCTGGGCCGGTCCATACGGGCGGATTTCGTCAATGTCTTCACGACATCCGACCATTGTCGAGGCAGCCAACAACAACAAAATACAAATTCGCATAGTAGAGAACGTAGTCATGGTAATGGTTTTGGAGTGCAAGAGCAGGCAAAGCGACAATTCGCTGCCTGTATGTGTTTTTTTGTTTCTCTGGTTATTTGGGTATTTGGTTATCTGGTTATTTGTTTTTGAAAAGATTGAGCCTAAACAAATAACCAAATAGCCAGCCACCCAATTCCCCGACATTTTGTCAGCAATATGCAGCATGGCATGTTGCTTGCAAAATGTCGGGAAAAGATTTGATTCAGTCGTCATAAAACCTTTTCTACAACATGCAAACCGGCACAATTTCGGTTCAAACCGAGAATATTTTTCCAATTATTAAAAAATTTTTATATTCTGACCATGAAATTTTCCTGCGCGAAATGGTATCGAATGCCGTAGATGCTACGACAAAATTGCAGGTATTGGCCCAGCGCGGTGAGGTTAAGGGCGAAATTGGCGATACAACCATCCAAATTATCGCCGAGCCAGATGAAAAGCGATTGATCATCCGCGACCGGGGTATTGGTATGACCGAAGAGGAAGTCATAAAATACCTCAATCAGATTGCCTTTTCGAGCGCCACCGAATTCCTGGAAAAATACAAAGACAGCAGCATTATCGGTCACTTTGGCCTGGGCTTCTACTCGGCTTTTATGGTGTCTGAAAAAGTAGAAGTCGTTACCCGTTCCTGGAAAGAAGGTGCAAAACCAGTGCGCTGGACCTGCCTTGGCGACCCGTCGTACACCATCGAAGACGTGGAAAAAGACGATCGCGGAACGGACGTGATCCTCTACCTTGATGAAGAAAACAAAGCCTTTGCCGACCAATATAAAGTAGAGGAACTCCTCGAAAAATACTGCCGTTACCTGCCTGTTCAGATTCAATTTGGCACGAAAACGGAATACCCGGAAGCACCCGAAGGCAGTGATGAAAAGCCGGAGCCAATAGAAATCCCCAACATCATCAACGAAACCCGGCCTGTTTGGAAAAAGCAGCCCCTGGATTTACAAGACGCTGATTATCAGGCGTTTTACAGGCAAATGTTTCCGATGGCGCCAGAGCCAATGTTCTGGATTCACCTGAATATTGATTATCCTTTTAACCTCACCGGCGTGCTGTATTTCCCAAAACTGGGCAACGCCATGGAAATCACGCGCAACAAAATTCACCTGTACTCCAACCAGGTATTCGTTACGGACGATGTGCGTGACATCGTACCAGAATGGCTGTTGCTGCTGCACGGTGTGATTGATTCGCCGGATATCCCACTCAACGTGTCGCGCTCGTACTTGCAAGCCGACGGCAATGTGAAAAAAATCAGCGAGTACATCACACGCAAGGTGGCAGATAAACTGGCCGAACTCTTTAAAAATGACCGTCCTGCCTTTGAACAAAAATGGCGCGACCTCGGCGTGTTTGTGAAGTATGGCGTTATTTCTGACAAAAAATTTGAAGAAAAAGCGGGCGCTTTATCTTTGCTGGAAAATACGGCCGGTGAATTCAGCCTGTTGAGCGAGTACCTTGAAAAAGTCAAAGCCAACCAAACCGACAAGCATGGCAAAACTGTGCTGATCTATACCAACGACCCTGAAGCGCAAACCGCCCAAATCAAAGCGGCGCAGGCGCGCGGTTACGATGTGCTTCGACTCGACACGGTCATTGATAATCACTGGATGCAGCACCTCGAATACAGTGGCGGCAACCAGCAAATACTCTTTGTCCGTGTAGATTCTGACACCGCCGATCAATTGGTACAAAAAGACGAAAACCGTCAGAGCGTACTAACTGAACAGGAGCAAACAACCGTGAAAAGCATATTTGAAAAGGTCATTCAGGGAAAGGCGGGCGCTACGGTACAACTCAGTCCGCTATCACCCGACGATGCTCCGGTTACCATTACCCGCCCGGAATTCATGCGTCGTTTCCGTGAAATGCAGGCGCTTCAAGGCGGCAGTGGCATGTTTGGCGATATGCCTGACAGTTATAATGTGGTGGTCAACACCAATCACCCTGTTGTCGTGAATAAACTCCTGAAATCGGAAGCCCCCGCTGACCAGGAACATCTTTCACAGTACTTGCTCGATCTTGCACTGTTGCAACATGGTCTGCTGCGCGGCGAAGCGCTCAACCATTTCGTGCAAAACAGCCTGAGTTATGTAGTTTGAAATTGTTAGAATGGCGCTGGCGCGCCGTTTGAAGTGGTTTGAAATTGTTAGATGTGGTTTGATGGCGCTGGCGCGCCGTTTGAAGTGGTTTGAAATTGTTTGAAATTGTTTGAAATTGTTAGATGTGGTTTGAATGGCGCTGGCGCGCCGTTTGAAGTGGTTTGAAGTTGCTTGGCTTGGATGCTCTGAGGATGCTCGCGTTAGCGAGCAATATGACAATTTCAAACTACCTCAAACGGCGCGTCAGCGCCATTCTAACAATTTCAAACCACTTCAAACGGCGCGTCAGCGCCATTCAAACAATTTCAAACAATTTCAAACGGCGCGTCAGCGCCACTCTAACAATTTCAAGCTACTTCTATACGTGCTTACCGCCCGTCCAGCCCGTTTGTGACAACCAGTGATCGCCACTTTCGCGGGCAGCATCTTCGAGGTTGGTACCCATGCTGTCATTCCAGCGGTTCAGGTAACCAAACAAGGCAACCACGCCGAGTATTTCCACGATTTCACCCTCATCCCAGTATTGATGCAGGCGTTTTTGGATATTTTCATCCACGCTGTTGGGCACTACAGAGGCTGCGATGGCAAAATCCAGGGCTGCACGTTCTGCCTCGGAAAATGCCGGATGCGTGCGATATTCCCAAATTTTTAATAATTGCTCGTCAGGCGCGCCATAGCGCTCCGCAGCCCGAATGGTATGGGCCTGGCAGTATTGACATCCGGCGGTATGACTGGCCAGGTAGCCAATCAGGCGCTTGAGGCTGCTGGTAACCCGGCCTTCGTTTTGCATGACGGCTTTGTTGAGCGAAATAAAAGCCTTGGCAATGGCGGGGCGGCGCTGCATGGTCAGGACGCTATTGGGGCAAAACCCCAGCGTTTCGTTGAAAAACAATGCCATTTCAGCAACTTCCGAATCGTGATCGGGCGATAAAGGGGAAACAAGAGCCATTTTGTGAGTTGTAAGTGATTAGAGGTAAGTGGTAAGTGGTTAACGGTAAGCGGTAAGTGATTAGAGGTGAATTTTTATGCACTACGGATGTTGAATCACTTACCGTTTACCACTTACCACTCACCTCTAATCACTTACCACTCAATTAGTTTTTCACCATTTTTTGAACATATTGGCCTTCCTGACAAGTGAGGACAACACTGTAAAGTCCTCTGGCTAATTTTTCGGCGCCGGTCAGGCGGCCGGGTTTGCTTTGTTCGTGTACCAGCGAACCGTTGAGGTCATACACACGAATGCGCTCGACATGCAGGCGATGATCGGCAATCAGTACGACGTCGTCGGTATAAGGATTGGGCACGATTTGCAAGGGTTCAGTGATGTTGTCCTGCAAGTCTTTGGTGGCAACTTCTCCGGTGACGACAAATTTTTGGGTAAAGGAACTGACGGCGTTTTGTACGACAACATTGTACTCGCCGGAGGCCGACACCTGAAGCGACGATGACGTTTCGCCCGTATTCCAGTTGTAGTCGAAACGACCTACGAGATCCCCGGCGAAGGAGATACTCCAGTCATTTAACATACCTGAAAAGCCTTGATTATCGTCAATCACCAGCAGCGACCAGATGCCGTTAACCGGTGCGCCGGCGATGTCTGACCAGGGGCCTTCGGGCAGCCATTCGCCGGTAAAAGGTGATGCAGATGCAGGAGCAAAAGGCGCATCGCCTTTGATGGACTCTGTTGCCCTTGGCGAAAAACAAGTGTTCACATAGTCGTCGCCATTAGCGCCATTATCGGTCGTTAATTCCAGAATATAACCGTTGGGTGCTTTTAGATAAACATCCACGTCGTCTATGAAGTCGTGGTCAATGTTGATGCAAACCGACTTCAGGGCCATGATATCCAGTAGCGTGTCCATCGGTAAATTTACCTGAATCGGCGATACCAGCGCATTCATGGCTGGTATGGCCATCGGCCCGCTGGCGCTTGGAAACGACCACTCGCGATTGGCTGCAAAATTGGAGGCGACTTTCAGCACGACAGGGCCGCCATTGAGGTTGACGATGGTATCTACCGGAGAATAAAGCGAATCAGGGTCGGCAATATTCAACGTGAAACTTTTATAAAAACAACTGCCGGGTGCGCCGACGACAAACTCCACGGTTTCGAAAGCCTCATCAAGGGTATCTGTTAAGGGCTGAATCAGGAACCCCAACGTTTGGTTGGGCTGAGTAACAGCATAAACAGAATCAATGAGCAGGTAATCCAGTCCGTTGATGGCTGTTCCGCCGATGGTGACATCCATAGGCAGCAATGCCGGCGGCAGGTTGGCAAATGTCAGAAATACGCTGTCTGCCTGTGCGTTTTCAGGCAATACCGCCACGTCAGGATCGAAAGAAGCCGACACTTCCACGGCGCTTTCAAAACTCCGGGCTTCCAGAAAAACACCGGAATCATACGCGGCGTCGCCCACATCGGCAATGGCCAGTGTCATGACATAGGTTGAACACGGAATTACTCTGGCTTTGGCTTTGAAAATACTCGTAAACCCGTCGTAAACCGGCTGCGCAAGCGAATTGTTATTGTCAAAGTAGTATTGAGTGTTCAGCGACGTACAATTGGGTTGTGCCGGATTGTATGGATGGATATTATTGATCGCCACCGGCAGGTTGGTGTTCGGAATAAGTGCAATATTCTGATTATCATACAAGCCGCCGTCCGGGTTTGCGCCGCTTAGAAAAAACCCGAACAGGTCATTGAAATCAGAACAGGCATATTCGGGGTATTCTTCCGAGGCAAAGGCATAACTGAATTCCAGAGAATCGCTGTATGGCTTGAAAGTGATTTGGAACACACAAACGTCCTTTAACGCATCTGTGGCAATATCCGCCAGCGGCGCGCAAGTGGCAAAACTGAAATTCTGATTATTGGCAAACTGATCCCCTGATTCATCAACGCCTATCCCGCCATTTGCAAAGTTGGTGGTCGCTTGTCCGGAGGTCATGATGATGCCGCGTTTCAAGCCAATGACTTCTTCGCCGTCGGTGAAAAAACCAACGGCCTTTTTCTCTCCACCAAAAGTTACACTCAGCACTTCAATGCCTGAACCGGCGAGGTGCTGTTTGATGAGGTCGGTCATGTTGTCGTAGGGCGGTTGCTCACATGACGTTACAGAAAGGAGCTGCGCATTCGCGCTGAAGATGCTCATGCACGAAAACAACAGCAGGAGATGTTTTTTGAGAGGGTAAAAGCGGTTAAAAAAGGGTAGAAATAGCATGGATCGAATTTTTGGAAAATAAAAAGTTGACCGAAGATAAAGCAATTCAGGCATTGCGGTACTTTTCAGCCGTTCAACACAATGAAGATACGCTGAAATACGCGAAAGCTTACCCCGACAAGTTCTAAACAGACATAAAATTTCCGATTATGAAAATCAAATTTTGCGGCGCAGCCAGAGAAGTTACCGGAAGCAGTCACCTCATTACGCTCGACGACGGGTTTACCATATTACTTGATTGCGGATTGTATCAGGGCGGTGGCGACGACGACGGCCGGGCCGAAGAAGACGACCGTGCGGCCAACCCCATGGTGGGTTTCAACGAAAAATGGCGCTTCGACCCTTCGATGATTGATTGCCTCATCCTGAGTCACTCGCATATTGACCACACCGGCCGTGTGCCCAAATTGGTCAAAGACGGCTTTCGCGGCAAAATTTACGCCACACACGCCACGCGCGACCTCTGCGCGATCATGCTCATGGACAGCGCCAAAATACAGGAAGGCGATGCGGCGTATTTCAATAAAAAGAAACATTTCGACGATCCCGAAAAAATACCGCTCTATACCATCGAAGACGTGGGTCAGGCCCTGGGGCAATTCGCCAGTTTCAACTACGAACAATGGTTTAATGTGCATCCTGATGTCAAGGTTATGTTCCGCGATGCAGGCCACATCCTGGGTTCGGCCAGCGTAACCCTCCATATTCAGGAAGGTGACAAACTCACGCGTTTCGGGTTTACCGGCGATATCGGCCGCCCAAACCGTCCTATCCTGGGCGATCCGCTGCCGATGCCCGAACTGGATTACCTGATTTGTGAAAGCACCTATGGCGACCGCGAACACGAATCGGCGCCGACGGAAATCGACCATTTTGTGGATGTTATCTGGCGCACCTGCGTTGATCGAAAAGGCAAGGTGATTATTCCCGCTTTTTCAGTCGGCCGTACGCAGGAAATCGTGTACATGCTCGATAAACTCTACCACGCAGGCCGTCTGCCGCATGTTCCGGTTTTTGTGGATAGTCCGCTGGCTGTGAATGCGACCGAGGTGTTTGTCAATCACCCGGAATGCTTCGACTCGGAAGTGCACCGCTATATGCTCGAAGACGAAGACCCGTTTGGTTTTAACGGACTCACCTATATCCGTGATGTCGAAGGTTCTAAAAAGTTGAATGAAGTCAACAAGCCTTGCATCATCATTTCGGCATCCGGTATGATGAACGCGGGCCGCATTCGACACCACCTGCTGAACAACATCGAAAACCACCGCAATACATTCCTGATCGTCGGATATGCCGCGCCCAACACGCCCGGCGGCCAGTTGCGGGCCGGAGCAAAATCACTGTTTGTCATGGGGCAGTTCAGGCAAGTGCTGGCCGAAATTGCCATCATGGATTCTTTCTCGGCACATGGCGACC
>JADZBJ010000065.1 GCA_020852155.1 Saprospiraceae bacterium
AGCGCGGCTGGCAGCCGGCATTTCCGATGGCTTGATTCGCATTTCCGTCGGTCTGGAAAATATCGAGGATATTCTACAAGACATCCGCCATGCCCTGGAAGGTTAAAACCCATGATCACATCATCAAATCATCACATTATCACATCAAGAATGCATTATCCCATTCCGGTTTCAATTCCAGCACTCAAGTTTTTTCATTCCAAAGCACCATTTATCCTTGAAAACGGCGGCATTTTACCGGAGTTGACCATTGCTTACCACACTTTTGGCCGATTGAATGACGACGGCTCCAATGTCATATGGGTTTGTCATGCCCTGACGGCCAATTCGGATGTTTCCGACTGGTGGGCGGGCTTGTTTGGCCCCGGAAAAGTGTTTGACCCGGAGCGTTATTTCATCGTTTGCGCCAATATTATCGGATCGTGTTATGGCAGCACTTGTGCGCGAAGCATTAACCCGGAAACGGGCAATGCCTACGGACAGGATTTCCCGTTGGTCAGTGTGCGCGACCTGGCCAGCGCCCATGATCTGCTGCGACAGCATTTAGGCATTGAACAGATTAGTCTGTGCATTGGCGGCTCGTGCGGTGGGCATCAGGTGCTGGAATTTGCTGCTATTTTGCCGGAAAAAATCAAAAAAATCGCCCTTTTGGTATGTGCCGCCCGCGAATCTGCCTGGGCCATAGCCATCCATGAATCGCAACGCATGGCCCTGGCTGCCGACCCGACGCTGTGGGACGATGCCGATCAGGCAGGTCAGGCGGGATTGCGCGCCGCGCGGGCCATAGGCTTGTTGAGTTACCGCACCATTGACGCCTATCGCGACACCCAAAGCGACGACGACCATCGGGTGGAGCATTTCAGTGCGGCGAGTTATCAGCAATATCAGGGGGAAAAATTGGTGCGACGTTTTTATGCGCAATGCTATTACCACCTCACGCGCACACTTGATACCCACCAGATCGGCCGCGGTCGGGGTGATGCTGCCCAGGCCTTGCAACAACTCGCCATGCCCGCTTATGTCTTTTCGATTGACAGGGATTTGCTCATTCCACCCTGGGAGCAGCGTTTTTTAGCAGAAAACCTGCCCAATGTGCAATTTTCATCACTGGATTCAAAATACGGTCACGATGGTTTCCTGATTGAAACTGACTTTTTAAATCCTGAATTACGCGCCTTCCTTCACGCTTAAATTTAAAACATGACGATAGGAATTTTCGGTTTTGGCTGCGTTGGCCAGGGATTGTGGCAAGTGCTGCACGAAACCAAGGGCGTACGCGCCGACATCAAAAAAATCTGCATCAAAAACCCCGATAAACCTCGTCCGATTGATGCGGCATATTTCACCACTGATCCGGCGCAAATACTCGACGACCCCGACATTGACATCGTGGTTGAGTTGACCGACGACCCGGAGGCGGCGTTTTCGATTGCCAGCCGCGCCATGCGTCAGGGGAAGGCCGTTGTTTCGGCCAACAAAAAAATGATCGCGTACCGACTGCCCGAACTGTATCAAATTCAGCAGGAAACGGGCCAGCCATTTTTGTATGAAGCGTCGTGTGCGGCCAGCATTCCAATCATTCGAAACCTCGAAGAATACTACGACAATGACCTGCTGACCAGCGTTGAAGGCATCCTGAATGGCACGACCAATTACATTCTGACCAAAATTTTTAGTGAAAACCTGGGCTATGCCGAGGCTTTGAAACAAGCGCAAACGCTGGGTTTTGCGGAAAGCAATCCGAAAATGGACGTGGAAGGTTTTGATGCGAAATTCCAACTCTGCATCCTGATACTACACGCTTTCGGTGTGTTTGTCGAGCCAGACGAGGTGCTGAATTGGGGCATTCATCGCTTGTCCGATTTTGACATCCGGCAGGCGCGCAGCCGGGGTTGCGAGATCAAGTTGGTAGCGCGTTGTTTCCGGCAAGGCGATCGCGTATCGGGCTGGTGTTTGCCCAAATTTGTGCCGGTGGGCGCGCGTTTTTCGACCATTAACAACGAGTACAATGCCGTATCGCTCGAAAGCGCATTCACTGAAACCCAAACTTTTGTGGGTAAAGGCGCGGGCGCTGCACCGACGGGCTGCGCTGTGCTGTCGGATATTTCAGCCTTGCGTTATCACTACAAATATGAATACCGAAAATTTGCCCAAAACACAGCAAAATTTGATTCCGACACCACAGAAATCAACCTCTACGTCCGGTATCAACAGGAAGGTGATGTTGACAGGGCCGATTTCACGGAAATCAGCGAGCATTACGCCTCGAATGCGGGAAATTTTTTAATCGGGAAAATTAGCCTTGGCAAATTGAAAAATGCAGCCTGGCTGAATAATGAACAGGTGAATTTTCTGGCGATTTGAGGGATGGGAAAAAGTCACCTTTCCCAAAGCCTTTTTAAATGCCTATCCGGCGGCCACTACCCAGGTTGTCCATCCCGATAATTACACGGATTTTTTGATTTGAAAACAGGGTGTCCCTGAAGGAGGGATAAAAAATGTGAAATTCATCCCTCATCGAGGGATGAATTTCACATTTTTTATCCCTCAACAACAAGGGAGCCACTGCATTATTTTTAAAAAATCACTCACCGCTAATCACTTACCACTCACAACACTTGTTCCGAGTGATTCGCCGTATCTACTTTGTCAATGATACGTTCGATGCGGCCCTGTTCGTCAATGACGAAAGTGGTGCGATGAATACCCTCGTAGGCGCGACCCATGAATTTTTTAGGCCCCCAGACGCCGAAAGCATTGGAAATACTGTGGTCTTCGTCGGCAATCAGGCTGAATGGCAAGGCGAATTTTTCCCGAAATTTCACGTGCTTTTTCGGTGAATCAGGGCTGACGCCCAACACCTCATAACCGCGCGCCATGAACGACTGATAGTTGTCGCGCAAGCTGCAAGCCTGGGCTGTGCACCCCGGCGTATCGTCTTTTGGATAGAAATAAAGGACAAGTTTTTTGCCTTTGTATTGGTCGAGCGTAACATTGGCGCCCGTCTCGATAATGCCGGAAAAGGCAGGTGCGGCATCTCCTTCTTTCAGGTGAAACATGATGTATAAAATAACAAGTGAAAAACTTGGTGTTAAAATAACTGGTTACACGTTAAACGGCAATAACTGCATTTGGTTCGCTTCGTAATTTTACGCCTGCCCATTTTCAAAAAAAGGAAAAATGCCGCTTATACATCGCCTACTGCTGATTTTGATTTACACCGGAGTAATGACGGTCAATGTCAATGCTGCCATCGTTTTGGGAAATATTCGGAACGCGGCTCCCGGCCAACTTGTCGAATTAAAAGTGGCGCATCAATACCTGGACGGTCGCACGACTGCCGAATCTGCGGCCTTGGATGCCAAAGGAAATTTTTCGCTCGCCATTCAGGTCGAAGAACCTCAAATGGTCTTTATGGCGTTCAATGACTCCAGATTGCCCTTGTTTCTGGCCAATCAGGATACTTTAATCGTCATGTCTGAGGCATTTCAATTTCCGCTGGGTTGCCAGTTTGGCGGACAAGCGGGCGCTAACAACACGATTTTTACTCAATATCTGCGTGATTTTGGCTCGGATTTTAATGAATTCAACAATATTCGATACAAAGTTGGCCAATGGTGGGCCAATATCGAAGAACCCATGAATGCGCGAATGGAGGAGTTGCCGCCCGCCGAGTTTGCGGCCTATATGAAACAGCGTAAAACGGCTGCTTTGGCCTTATTGGATAATTTTCAAGCGGCTAATCCGGGCGAATTGACGCCTGTTTTCAGTGATTGGCTGGCCGCTGATATCATCTACGACTGGGCTTATCACCTGACCTTTTACGGACAGGTTTTTGGCGGCCGTTATTTTGTCCAGCCGGAGTTTTTTGAATTTCTCTACGAAGCGCCGCTCATGTCCGAATACATCGGAAGTCAATGGTATCGTCAGTTTGTGTTTTTATTCATGGCGCGTCAGCAGGTTAAAAAAGACCCGGAGAATGATTTTTGGGCAGGCATGTACCAACGCGCGGCAGAAAACCTGAGCGACAAACCGCTGGCATTTGTTCAATCCGAAATTATTTACACGGCTTTTAGCCGCGAGCGTTTTCGGGAAATGCTGCCTTTGTACCGCCAGTTTATGGAGCATAACCGCTTCCAGGTTTTTGATCGAAAAGTGGAAGACTTGTACCAGAAAATGGCCCGAACCTCCAACGGCGCTGTGGCGCCCGAATTTAAAGGCCCTGAAAATAACGGACAATGGCTGACGCTCAGTCAGTTGCGCGGCAAAGTCGTTTACGTGAATTTTTGGGCCAGTTGGTGTAGTTCATGCCTCCGAAAAATGGAGTTTTTCAATGAATTTGAAACAGAATTGACCGCCAACGGCGTAGAAATCGTCAATATTTCGGTGGATGAAATGTCGGAACGCTGGCAAAACAGCCTGGTACAAAACGCCTTCAAAGGGCATCACTTGCTGGCATCGTCTGCACAAAGTCAAAACATCGCTACTGCCTATAATGTCGAGGCCGTACCCCAGTATTTTATCATCAGTCGCAAAGGCGTTTTCATGGAAAAAGCCGCCAGCAGTCAACCCAATGATATCCGTGAACAACTGCTCCGACTTGCCCGCGACTAATGCGCTCATCGTACGCTCGACTTGTACGCTCGAAACACCAGTTTCGAGCAACCGGCACGCACCTGCTCGAAACTGGTGTTTCGAGCGTACTTAACAACCTGAAAAAATGCACATCAAAAATTGCGTTCTGCTACTCACCATCCTGTTGTCATTCAGTGCCCGCTTGTTGGCTCAACTTCCTGAAATTGAATTGCACCCCGGAATAGTCATCACACAAAGTTGCCGTGTAAAATTCGGTCGCTATTCGTTGCCTGTGGCGCCGGGCGATACCTCAAAAGGACAGATTCAGGTGCGCGGAAACAACCTCGTGATTGACTTTCAACAGGCAGAATTGGTAAGCACCGCTGACCCTCAGCACCCCGATTTGTTTCAGGGCATCGCCATTGACATTTCCGGTGCAGGTATCGAATTGAAAAACGCGCGGATTCGAGGGTTTAAAATTGCCCTTTTCGCGTATGACGCGCCGCGTTTGCGCCTGGAAAACAACGATTTTTCCTATAACTATCGCCCGCGCCTCCTGTCTGGCCGCGAAAAGGAGAATGAAGCAGACTGGCTCAGTTACCACCACAATGAACGCGACGAATGGATGCGCTATGGCTCAGGTATGTACCTGCGCAACTGCGATGGCTCGGTCGTGCGCGGATGCCGGATCACGGGCTGTCAAAACGCATTGTTGATGACCCAATCTGACAGTTGCCTGATCTATAACAATGTATTTCAGTTCAATTCAGGTCTGGGCATCGGCTTGTATCGAAGCAGTCATAACCGATTGATGCACAATAAATTGGACTGGAATGTGCGTGGCTATTCACACGGCTTTTATGCGCGCGGACAAGATTCGGCAGGTATTCTGCTTTACGAACAAAGTAGTGATAACCTCATTGCCTATAATTCAGTTACGCACTGTGGCGACGGGCTTTTTCTGTGGGCCGGACAAAGCACAATGGACACCGGACTCGGCGGTTGTAATGACAATTACATTTTCGGAAATGATTTCAGCCATGCGCCGACCAACGGCATCGAAGTGACGTTTTCAAGAAATAATATTCGGGGCAATATCGTGCGGGAGTGTACTTATGGCATTTGGGGTGGCTATAGTTTTGGCTCGACCATCATGGGTAATTACCTGGCTGAATGCCGCTATGGTGTGGCCATCGAACATGGTCAGGACAACATCATCAGGCAGAACCTTTTTCAGGATGATACCATTGGCATACAACTTTGGGCAAGGGATAAACAACCTGAAGATTGGGCCTACGCACAAAAGCGCGATACGCGAAGCCGCAACTGTAAAATTGACAGAAATGTCTTTCTGAATACACGCAAGCCCTTGAAAATCAATGCCTCAAGTAACGTTGCCATCAATGGTGAAAACCTGTTTTTCGACTTTGAACGCTTGTTGGAAACGAGCAAGCCCAACGATAGCCTCACTTTTTTGCGCAATGATATTTACGGCACTACTGCCGAAATTGCCGAAACCTGGGCCACGCCGGCCTTGCAGAAAAACCGCAGTCTGAATTTCTCCTATCCCGATAAAAATCCTGAAAATCCGTTTGCTGCACTGGATATTCCGCTACGGGAATTGAACGAGCCGGATAGCCTCGCCGACGGTATGTTGGCGGCCTTGCCGCCCAAATTTCCGAGGGGGCGTCAGTTTATTATTATGGGCGAGTGGGGGCCGTTTGATTTTCGCCGTCCCGAGGCCATTCTGGACACGCTGGCTGGCCGACAATATTCGCTTGTCCTGCTGGGTCCATCGGGTGACTGGCAGATCAAATCCATGAAAGGAGTGAAAAACATCAGCGTCCGCAAAGGGATTGTCCCGGCTACTATAAATTTTGAACGCGAACCGAACAGTCCGGAAGTCAGGATTGATTTTACGTACTCCAGTCCGCAAGCCATCACGACAGTACATGGTGAAAAAATACCTGCGGGGCAATCCTACTCATTTCATTTTCAACACGTGAAAAAAGAGTGATTA
>JADZBJ010000066.1 GCA_020852155.1 Saprospiraceae bacterium
CGGCCTCAGAATATCAATACCGATGTGATTGAACGAATGCTGGTGTTCGTTGCTGCGGATGTCAAAACCATACGAGGCATTAATGAGGTTGAACTTGTAAAAATCAAACAGTTCGAGGTAGTTGGCATTGACAGTAATTCGGCTTTGCGCGTCTTCTTTCAGTCGTTGATACAAGCCGACGGGCAGCAGTTTCATCCGTCCTATTTTCAGTTTTTCGGCTGTTTTCCAAAAACCAAAGTAGTCAAAAAAGCGCGGCAGGGACAATTGGTTTTGGAATTTGATTTCCTGCGAAAAAATGAACCTGTCGCGGGTCGCAATATTGAATTCGACATTGTATTGCAGGTCTGTTTGCAGGTTTTCAGCGCCACCCATCACATTTCGGTTGCGAAATGACAGCGATGTTGAGAGGCCCAGCAGGTTGCGCGTCAGGGCGTTGCTGCTGCTGGTAGAGTTCAGGTCGGCGTCCCAGCCAAAGGCATATCGTTTGTTTGGCGTCAGGAACAGGCCGACATCCAGTTTGTCGCGTTGCAGGCTGTCTTGTACAGGTCGGATGGCCACGAAGCGAAAAACACCCAGCGCATTCAGGTTTCGGGCTGTTTTGTCAAAATCCGATTGTTTATAGCGTTCACCCTGATGGAAAAACAGCGATTCTTTCAACCGAAAAGGCTTTACCTGAAATTCGGGTTTGTCGGTGAAGTAAGTGACCCCGTCCAGCGTTTCTTCCGAACGAAGGGTCGAGTAATCCGGCACGAGGCCTTCAAACACCGTAATATCATCCAGAAAATACTGTCGGTGCTGAGTCGAATCCGTTGGCGTGAGCACTTCAACGGTTACGCAAGTGCGCGTTTTGCTGGTATCTCCCGTAAATTCGATGAAATTCGAGGTAAAAAACGCCAAACCCCTGTTGCGCAATTCCGACGTGATGCGTGTTTTTTCGGCTTCAAAAGTCAGCGCACTGACCGCTACGCCGGGTTTCAGCAGCGAACTGCCGGCCGTTTCGCGCATGACTTGTTGCACGAACGTGTCGCGGCTCATAAATTCAAGTCCGTCAATCGTGTACTGGCGACCCAGGTTGAGGTTGTATTTGACTTTTACCTTGTGTTTCCCGGTAAACTGAACCTTGTAATGGCATTGCGCATTAAAATAACCGCGCTGCTGCATTTGGTTCTGAAAGTTTTTGGCGGTGCGGATGGTCAGTTCTTCTTCATAAATGGCCGGCGGCTCAGCAATACGCTTGATGATCCATCGTGCGAACTTTGATTTGTCCGTCCGGGATTTATACTTGTGAAACAGCCAGACGCGGCGTTGAAACAACTGAAAAGGCCACGAACGCCGGTTGGGTTGCTGTTTGTACTGGCTGCCGAGTTCGTATTGCAGGGCTGCTTTTTCCGAAAAACCCAGGCGCGGTTCGGCCTTGATGTCAATGGAATTTTTAATCAAAAGCCTTTCGCCTTTGGACTCATCCAAATGCTTCGTAACATTGCAGGCATTGAACAGCGTCAGGGCTGCCAACAGCGAAAAGAAATGCAGGGCGGGACGTCCGTTCATGCGCTTGGCGATCATACCGATTCGGGAAAAATCATGTTGTCACAAAATCAGGCCAAATGGCTCAACGCCCTGGCCGTCAAAAAATATCGGCAAAAGTATCGAAACTTCATCGTGGAAGGCGACAAAATGGTTGTCGAACTCCTGCAATGTCCGCGCTTCGGTATTGTCGCCGTTTTTGGCCTCGAACGCTGGGCCGAAGCGCATGCTGCATTGTTACAGCCGTTTTTTGAAAAATTTAACCCTGTAACCGAAGCCGAACTGCGCAAGGTATCCACCCTGACGACGCCCAATGCCGTGCTGGCCGTGGCCGAATTGCCGGTAGAAGAGCCTGAATTTCCCCTCTGGAATGCCCAAACACCCGCGATTTACCTCGACGGGTTGCAAGACCCCGGCAACGCCGGAACAATCCTTCGTACGGCCGACTGGTTTGGTATGCACACCGTTTTTTGTTCGCCCGACAGCGTTGATTTGTTTAGCCCGAAAGTCGTACAAGCCACGATGGGCGCGATTTTCAGGGTGAAAACGCAGGAAATTGAATTGCCGGAATTGCTTGCCCGACACTCAGGTTTGCCTGTTTTGGGGGCGGTGCTCGAAGGCGATTCAATCAAAGGTTTTACCTGGCCTGACAATGGCCTGCTCGTGATCGGCAACGAAGGGCGTGGTATTCGCCCGGAACACCTGCCCTTGCTCACGCATCGCATCAGTATTCCGAAGCACCCAAACGGCGGCGCAGAATCGTTGAATGCAGCCATCGCGACGGGTATTTTGATGTCGCATTGGCAAAAATGAATGTTATCGGGATACGTATTGAACTGGTTTTGGGGGAATTAAAAACGAATATCCTATGTCACATATAAAATTTTCGTTTCTGGTTTTCATGGCTTCGTACGCCTTAGCAGAAGCGCAATTACCAGCCACTATTTTGAAGGATATTAATCCTGGCAGCGGCAATAGCCTGGAGGCTACTTATCCCATTCAAAAAGCATGGAACTACGTCTATTTCGTGGCGGATGCTCAAGGTTATAACAAAAAACTGTACAAAACCGACGGCACGACCACGAATACAGTACTGGTACATTCCATCATAAAAAATGTGCGCAACCTGGCCGCTATGGGCTCCGCGATTACATTTGATGGTCAGCAAAATGGTGAATACGGCGTGTTCCGAAGTTCGTTGGGTACGCAGCAAACAACTATAAC
>JADZBJ010000067.1 GCA_020852155.1 Saprospiraceae bacterium
GAAGGATCTGGTCAAACAGATGTGTCTCATTTCGCTTCGTGGGTAGCAGATCCTTCACTTCGTTCAGGATGACACCCTTTTTTAAGAAGGGAAAAAATCAACTTTCAACCACTTCAACCTTCAACAATTTCAACCTTCAACCACTTCAACTTTCAACATTTCAACATTCCAACATTTCAATGCAAAATCTTCCAAAACAATTCCTGCATCAGGGCGTCTTCGGGCATGGAATCGTTGTTGACGCCTTTGCTGCGCAGGTCATATTCTTTCAACAGGCTGATGATGTATATCGTTTGTTGAAGCGAGTAATTATTGGCCGCCACCTTGTATTCTTTCAAAAACCAGTCGGAGCGCAAGTCGAGTGCCTTGAGCATTTCAGCGTCGCTGCTGCCTTTGAGTGAATGCAGCATGAACACCTTAGAGAAATAGGCAAACAGGCTGCTGATGGTGACAATCAAAGGATTTTTGCGAATATTGGATGCAAAATACTGTTCGATACGCGCCACTTTAACCAGATCGCGCTGCGCAAACGCCTTTTGCAACTCGAACACATTGTAGTCCTTGCTGATGCCGACATATTCCTGCACATGCGCTGTGGTGACCGTTGTTCCTTGCGGCAAATTCAGGGCCAATTTGTCTAACTCATTGACAATTTTTGACAAATCCGTGCCGAGGTATTCCGCCAGAAGGGATGTTGCGGCGGGTTCAAGTTTCATGCTCTTTCCGCGTGCATAAGCGGCAATCCAGTCTGGAATTTGGTTGTCGTACAGTTTTTTACTTTCAAAAAGCACGACATTTTTCCCCGAAAGCACTTTACCGAGTTTGGTACGCAGGTCGAATTTTTTGTGTTTATGACACACCACAAAAACCGTCGTCGGCATGGGCTTTTCGAGGTAGGAGGCCAACTCGCCCAGGCCTTTCATTTCCTGTGCCTCGCGCAGAATAACCACCTGGCGTTCGCTCATCATCGGGTAGCGGCGCAGGTAATCCAGCAGGGTCAGGTGATCCACGTCCTTGCCATATAGCACGGTCTGGTTAAAGCCCCGCTCTGCTTCGGACAAGGCGTGTTGCTCCACAGCATCGGCGATGTCGTCAATGAAAAACGACTCCTCACCGTGCAGAAAATACACCGGCGAAAAATGCCCTGATCGGACTTGTTTGATGATCTCGTCGCTGGTCATGGCTGGAAAACAGGCTCGTAACCGCCGGGGCCGTATTTCAGGATATGCACGAAAGTATTTTCCAGGTAATCATAACGATCAAACAACGCGCCCAAACCGCCCGTAACCGATACCCTGGTCATATCAAAACGACCGTGAAGGCCCGTGTAAGAGTTGGCGGAAAGCCTTTCCGGAAATGACAAACCGTGGAAAGCCAGCATTCTGGCAGCAAACAAGGTAACGTCGTAACCATTAAAGCCATCGTCGTCGGGAATCATGCCCGTGGACTCGTAGAATTTACGCTGAAAATCGCGCACGTTGGGCGAAGAATAATCCACCCACGAAGCGGAGGAAATATGCACGTTCAGGTCGGTCAGAAATTCCGGGTCAATGCTTTCAAAATCTTTCCATTGCGGCATTCCATACACTTCAACGCGGTTGCTTCCTTTGGCCGATTTCAGGGCATTCAGGAACGACATCACGAAATCCTGACTTGCCCAGTGCGGCAGGATGAAAACAGAGGTTCTTCCGGCTTTAATGCGTGATTTCAAGCTACTGGCCGTGAAGGTGCTGTTGTCCAGCATCCTGATTTCAGCCAGTTTTTCCTTACCGCCCGCCCGCATGACGCTTTGAAAATACGCCAGTCGGTCGGCCTCTTTTTCCTTACAAACCAGCGTCACGGCATCGGCCTGATTGCGCTTCAGCACATGACGCAAAATGCCTTCGCAATGCGCGCGCAGCGATGGATTGGTCTGAATAAATCCGCGATTTTGCTTGGTCAGGTCGCTGGTGAGCGCTTCGGGTGAAATGAGTATTTTGTTGCGAATCAGCACCCATTCGGCCATTTTCTGCACGTGTGATGTGCGAACGGGACCAATGAACACGTCGGCTTTATCCAATCGGCGATCGAGCATGAGTTGCTCAAAATCCGAGTCATTGGCCTGCGTGTCGTACACATCTACGATGAGG
This sequence comes from Saprospiraceae bacterium, assembly GCA_020852155.1. Classification (GTDB taxonomy): domain Bacteria; phylum Bacteroidota; class Bacteroidia; order Chitinophagales; family Saprospiraceae; genus M3007. The sequence goes on from JADZBJ010000067.1 coordinate 2,130, forward strand.
TTGATGTTGAGGTCTTTGGAAATCTGCTCCAGGGCAACTTTTGAACCGGCATAAAACTGAACCGCCAGGCGGCTTTTTTCGGGCACCTGATCGCCTTCGGCCTGCTTGGTCAGGAAGGGCAGCATCATGGCTACGCGATAGGTTTCGCCGCTACCGATGGGCACGGGTTTGCCGGGTGTGGGCGTGGGTTTTACCGGCGGATTGACGATGGGCGGTTTGCCGGAAGAAGGTGTCCAGCGCACCGTGTCCATGGGTTCAGCCGGCGGCTTTGAGGGCGTAGGCTTGGCCGGAACGGGCTTGGGCGCGGGTTTGGCGCGTGGCGTACAAGCAGCCATGGCACTCACGCATAACAGGCATAACGCCAGCAAGCGCAGTTTTGGAAGGGTAAATCGGATGGGTTGTTTCTGCACGACAGTATGTTTTTTTGGTGTCCCCCAAATTTTTCAAATTTCAAATTTCAAATAAAACATTTCACTTTAAATATTGAATTTCAAAAAATAAAAATATTTGAAATTTGAAATATACAATTTGAAATTTGAAAAGTTTATGATTTGAAATTTGAAAAGTTTGGGGAAGATAAATCAGAACCAGCTCTTTTTTCTGGAGGAGCGGCTGGCGCCTCCGATGCCCAACACGCCCAACAGTCCGCGGGTTAATTCGCGGGCCACGGTACGGCCGATCTGACGTGCCAAGGGGTCCTTGGCGATGGTTTCGATCATGCCCGGCTCCTCTTTTTCTGCTTTGCGGCTGGCTGGCGCTTTGGCTTCTTCCTGTGCCTGTTGTTCCTGTACTTCGGCGATTTTGCCGTTCAGGATTTCATAGGCGCTTTCGCGGTCAATTTCCTGATTGTACTTGCGCACTAAGGAAGAGCGACCGAGAATGCCATCAATTTCGTTGGGCGTCAGGATGTCCATGCGGCTTTCAGGCGCGCGCATGAGCGTATGTGCCAGCGGTGTCGGGATGCCTTTTTCATTCAAAACGCTGACGATGGCTTCACCGATACCGAGGGCCGTGAGCAGGTCTTCTGTTTGGTACCATTTAGTGATCGGATAGTTTTCGGCGGCCATTTTGATGGCTTTGCGGTCTTTGGCGGTGAACGCGCGAAGGGAGTGTTGCACTTTCAAACCCAACTGCGCCAGAATGCTTTCCGGGATGTCCGCAGGGTTTTGGGTGATGAAATAAATGCCGACGCCTTTGGAACGAACAAGTTTGATGATGGCCTCCATTTGCTGCATGAGCGCTGCAGAGGCTTCCTGAAATACCAGGTGCGCTTCGTCAATGAAAATACAGAGTTTGGGTTGTTCCACATCGCCTTCTTCCGGGAAAGACGCATAAATCTCGGCCAGCATTTGCAGCATGAATGTGCTGAACAGTTTTGGCCTGTCCTGAATGTCCGTCAAGCGAACGATACTGATAACGCCGCGACCGTTTTCGTCAATGCGGGTGAGGTCTTGAACATCGAACGACAATTCACCGAAGAAAGCCTCGGCGCCCTGTTGTTCCAGTTCGACCACTTTGCGCAGGATGGTGGCTGCGGTGGCTGCGCTGAATTGTCCGTATTCGGCTTCGATTTCGGCTTTGCCTTCGTTGCCGAGGTATTGCAATACTTTTTTGAAATCTTTCAGGTCGAGGAGCGGCAACTGGCGGTCGTCGCAGTATTTGAACACGACGGCCACTACCCCACCCTGCGTATCATTCAGGCCGAGGATGCGGCTGAACAGCACCGGGCCGAATTCGCTGACGGTGGCGCGCAGGCGAGCGCCTTTTTCGCCGGAAAGGCTAAGAAATTCAACAGTATTCCCCGACGGATGCCAGGTTACGCCGATTTTGCCGGCGCGTTCTGTGATTTTAGGGTTGTCTGTGCCGGGCATGGCGATGCCGGACAAGTCGCCTTTGATATCCATCAGCATAGATGGTACGCCATTGGCGGCCAATTGTTCGGCGATGAGTTGAAGGCTTTTGGTTTTACCCGTACCGGTGGCGCCGGCGATGAGGCCGTGGCGGTTCATGGTGCGCAGCGGCACTTTGATTTGGGTATTGGGAACGGAAGCGCCATCGAGCATTGCGCCGCCCAGAATGATGGAACTGCCGGAAAAGGTGTAACCAGCCTGAATTTCGGAGATAAAATCGGATGTATTTGCCATGTTTAAAAATATCGGATTTGGATCGAAGGTAATTTTTTCGACCGCCAAAAATAGGGCTATCTTAGTAAGAGGTTGTTTAAATTTCTCTGCTGGATTCAAAAAGAGCAGATTTTGGTGATAGCCGATCCTTGTTTTTCGGGGTGAAGCGTGGGTTTCAGCCTGAAAAAAAAGGGAAGGATGGCGGCAAAAGATGCCTTTTTGAGCCAGTGAGGGAAGTTTAAACAACCTCTATGTACCAAGGCAAAAAAATGAGTCGCTTCTTTACCTTTGGGCCGTATCCTTTACATACCGCTTTTTATGCATTACCATACTTTATGGCAATTGCCCCACAAACGTCATAAGCAGTTCCGAAAGCCGGACGGCTCTTTGTATGCCGAGGAGTTGTTCAGCACCGAGGGTTTCAGCAATAATTATTCCTTGTTGTACCACTGCCACCCGCCGACGCAGATCGTTCAGGTGGGCGATCCGTTCAGCGTAGCCCCCAAAACCGTTCACGACAAGCAACTCAAGCACCGTTGTCTGAAAGGTTTTCAAATTGCGCCTGAAAACGATTTTCTGCGCTCCCGCAAACCCGTTTTGGTGAACAATGATTGTCGCATTATCCTCGCTGCGCCAAGCAAAGGCACCGAAAACTATTTTTACAAAAATGCCGACGCCGACGAGGTGTTGTTCATTCACGAAGGCACCGGGCGACTGAAAACGATGTACGGGCACCTGCCATTCAGTTATGGTGATTAGGTCGTGGTGCCGCGCGGCACGGTGTATCAAATTGAATTTGACACGCCCGACAATCGCCTGCTGATTGTGGAAAGTTTCGGGCCGATCACCACACCCAAACGCTACCGCAACGAGTATGGTCAATTGCTGGAACACGCGCCATTCTGCGAGCGTGATATTCGCAAGCCTGTTGACCTGGAAACCTTCGATGAGCGCGGGGACTTCATGTTTTTCATCAAAAAACAGGATAACATGTACCCTTATCACTACCTCCATCATCCATTTGATGTGATCGGCTGGGACGGGTTTTGTTATCCCTACATTTTCAGCATTCACGATTTTGAGCCGATTACCGGACGCGTTCACCAGCCGCCGCCGGTACACCAGACATTTGACGGGCATCAGTTTGTCATCTGCTCATTTGTACCGCGATTGTACGACTACCATCCGCAGGCCATCCCGGCGCCATACAACCACTCC
>JADZBJ010000068.1 GCA_020852155.1 Saprospiraceae bacterium
CGGCACGCACGGCAAAACCACCACCAGCACGATGACTTCGCACCTCATGCGCTCAAGCGGCATTGACGCGACAGCCTTCGTGGGCGGCATTTCGGGCAACCTCGGCTCTAACTTCGTCGAAGGACAGAGCGACTGGGTTGTCGTGGAAGCTGATGAATACGATCGCTCTTTCCTGCACCTGACGCCAGATGTAACGGTCATTAACTCCATTGATGCCGACCACCTGGACATCTATGGCACCGAAGAAGAAGTCGTGAAAACATACAAGCAGTTTGCCCTGCAACTCAAACCCGGCGGCAAACTGATTTACAAACACGGGCTTCCACTCGACGATGTCGCCGCAGAACTCGAAGCCAGAGGATGTCACGTATTCACCTTTGGTATTGACGAAGGCGACTATGAAGCATACAACCTGCACATCGCCGACGGACAATTGGCTTTCGGCCTGCGTTCGAATATCGTAGACTGGAGTGATTTGCGGCTGAATTACCCGGGCCGTCACAACGTACTGAACGCAACCGCAGCCATTGCGGCGACACTCAGCGCAGGCGGTTTTGCGCCCGAATTACCCGCAGCATTGTCCAATTTTAAAGGGGTAAAAAGGCGCTTTGAAACCATCGCGAAAACAGACAAGACGGTGTACGTGGATGATTACGCCCACCATCCGGCAGAACTGGAAGCGGCCATTTCGGCAGCCAAAATGCTCTACCCCAACCGGAAAATCACAGGCGTCTTTCAACCGCACCTGTACACCCGAACACGCGACTTCGTACACGGATTTGCCGCAGCGCTGGATATGCTCGACGAGTGCATTTTACTGGACATCTACCCGGCCCGCGAGCAACCCATACCCGGCGTTGACTCAGCCATGATCGCCGGTTTGATGAAAAACAAACAAGTAACCCTGACCACCAAAAACGAACTACTGAACGAACTTAAACACCGAAACCTGGAAGTCATCATGACCATGGGCGCCGGCGATATTGATACCTTAATTCAACCCTTAAAAAGAATGATCAGCGGCGAGTAAAGAGTGTAAATGATTCAACATGAATTAATGATGAATCACGAATCGCTCACCACTTACCACTAACCACTAAAAAAATGCTCCGCATACCGCAACTTCGATACGACCGTATGGCCTGGGTGATGTTCCTCTTTATGGTGGGCATGATCTGGCTGCTGGCGCGTCAGCGCAAAGCGAGGGCATTTACTGAAGACATTCAGGTGGAAGTGAATCCACTGGAAAGTGGAGACAAACTCATCAGTGAACGCGATGTCAGGCAGGCTTTATTAGTGGCTTTTGGCAGCGACCTGGAAAGCACCGAACTGGCAGAACTGGATGTGGACAGAATGGAACGAATGCTGGAAGAAGACCCGTTTGTGAAGGATGCTGACACCTATATTGACCAAAACAACCATTTGCATGTAAAAATTGATCAACGCGAGCCGGTGCTGCGGGTTTTGGACACCAATGGAGGCAACTATTACCTCGACGCTTCAGGTAAAAAAATGCCGCCGTCAAAAAACTTCGCTGCACGTGTCATTGTGGCAACAGGAAATATCGCTCCCTACACCCCGGAATTTCGGGAAAAACGCCGGAGCAGCCTCAAAGACCTGTTCAACATAACCCAAACGTTGCTGGCCGATGATTTTTTTTCATCGTTCATTCAACAAATACACGTGAACAGTGCAGGTGAATTCATACTGGTTCCGCTGATCGGCGATCAACAAATCATTCTGGGTTCGGCCCGAAAACTCGAAGACAAACTGAAACGATTGAAGATATTCTATCAGGAAGGGTTGCCTTACGAGGGATGGCGGAAATACAAAACGATTAATTTGAAATACAATGGACAGGTGGTGTGTAAACGGTGATGCGGTGGTGTCGTGGATACGGGTGTGATGGCATGGATACGGGTGCGGCGGCGTGGATACGGGTGCGGCGGCGTAGAGACAAGGCGCGCCTGGTCTCTACACCCAACAAAACAACAAGTTTTTTAAAACAAATTATTTAAAAAATAAAATACCTTTGACGCGGGAAAGAGTTTCAACCGCCGAACAGGTATGAACAATTGAACACTGAAACTCTCAACATTTTAAACCAACACATTATGACGGAGTTTATCCCACAACCCCACGATGTGGTCGTTGCCCTGGATATAGGCACGACGAAAGTCTGCTGCCTGGCCGGGCGAAAGAACAATCATGGCAAGCTGGAAATCATCGGCATTGGCAAAGTCGAAAGCGCCGGCGTACTTCGAGGCGTTGTTTCCAACATCGAAAAAACAGTCGGCGCCATCCGCGAAGCGGTGGAAATCTGCGAGCGCAATGCGCGTATGAAATTCCGCAGCGTCCATGTCGGCATTGCCGGTCAGCACATCAAGAGCCTGCAACACCGCGGCATCCTGACGCGGGAAAGCGACCACACCGAAATTGCCAACCGCGACATTGATCGTCTGGTCAATGACATGTTTAAACTCGTATTGCCACCCGGCGACAAGATTATTCATGTTTTCCCGCAGGAATTCACCGTGGATTCCGAACAGGGCATCGTTGATCCAGTGGGCATGTGCGGTGTTCGTCTGGAGGCCAATTTCCACATCATTACGGGTCAGATTACTGCCGTCAATAACATTTACCGCTGCATCGAAAAATCAGGATTGAAGGTCGCTGACCTGACCCTGGAACCCATTGCCAGCGCCGACGCTACCCTCTCGGAAGAGGAAAAACAGGCTGGCGTTGCCCTGGTGGACATCGGCGGTGGCACAACTGATATAACGGTGTTCCACGAAGGCATCATCCGCCATACGGCTGTGATTCCATTCGGTGGCAATGTCATCACAGCCGACATTAAAGAAGGCTGCACAGTGATGGCGCCGCAAGCGGAAAAACTCAAGGTCAAATTTGGCTCTGCCCTCACGAGCGAGGTCTTTGACAACCGCATCATCACCATACCTGGCTTGAAAGGCCGCGACCATAAAGAGATCAGCGAGAAAAACCTTGCGCGCATCATTCAGGCACGCATGGAAGAGGTCTTCGACTATGTGTTGTGGGAAATCCGCCGCAGCGGTTACGAACGCAAACTCATCGGCGGTATCGTCCTCACAGGCGGTGGCTCATTGCTGGCACATACGGACAAACTGGCTGAATTCCACACCGGAATGGCCTGCCGCATCGGCGTGCCAGTCGAACACCTGGCACACGGGTACCACGAGTCGGTCAGCAGCCCGATTTTCAGCACGGCCATCGGCTTGTTGCTGCGCGGCCTGCATGACATTGATCCGGCCAAAACTGTGGTTGACGAGCAGCCCGCTACGTTGTTCGACGAGCACAAAGAACCATCCAATGTGTCAGAAGAAAAAGGCCCGACCTGGTTCGACACCGTTTTCAAAAAGACCAAAGAATGGTTCGAAGCCGAGCCAGATATGGACTTTGAAAAGCGTAAGTAAACCATGAGCGCGGAGAAATGGTCTGCTGTATTGGAAATCCTCTCCTTTTTTCTGGTTACAATTGACCTTTTTGGAGAAAAAAGACTGATTGAACTTCAAAAACGGATAAATAAACTGGCTGATAGGTTTAAAAAACTAAAGATGACAAAAACAGTCAGTCTATGGTTTTTTAGCGAAATGTTTGATGAAGAAACTTCAGTGCGGAAGCCAATTACTTTTTCAGGAATTGTAGCAAGGTTTCTTTTAGGTTTCTTCTACTACTTATTGGGGGTGTTTCTTTACAAAGTTTATCTTAATGAGTATCAAATTTGGTGGTTTTGGAGTGTTCTGTTAGCCATTTTTTCTGTCGGTATATTCCAATTAGCAGTCGGATTAATTGTGAGCGTGATTGTTCGTGTGTTTGAATTTCTTATAGATTCATTTCTTTCAGGGATAATTTATCTGACATCAAAATTCGAACTTCAAGGTCTAATGCTTGTGACAGGAGCAATACTATTTATGGTAAGCAAGGGTATAATTCTCCTTGCTTCACCAACCACCCTTTAAAACCTTATTTTTTCACTAAAAAAACGTTCAAATCATGTTGTTTGATTTGCCAAAAGATGAGCCGAGCATCATAAAAATCATCGGCGTAGGCGGCGGCGGTTCCAACGCAGTTACGCACATGTACAAACAAGGCATCGTTGGCGTGGATTACGCCATTTGCAATACAGATGCGCAGGCCATGCACCTCAGCCCTGTGCCAACTAAAATTTCATTGGGCCAGATTCTCACCGAAGGCCGCGGCGCAGGCAGCAAACCCAGCGTGGGTAAGCAGGCTTGCATCGAGAGCATCGACGAGATCAAGCGTTTTCTGGAAGACGGAACTAAAATGGCCTTCATCACGGCAGGCATGGGCGGCGGTACCGGTACCGGTGCTGCACCGATCATTGCCAAGGCTGCCCAGGAATTGGGTATTCTGACCGTGGGCATCGTTACGTTGCCGTTCTCATTCGAGGGCAAAATCCGTGTCGGAAACGGCATGGAGGGCCTCGAAGACCTCCGCAAAAACGTGGATTGCCTCGTGATTATCAGCAATGATAAACTGCGCGACATCTATGGCAACCTGACCATTTCTGCGGCATTCAGCCAGGCGGATAATATTCTTTGCACAGCCGCCAAAGGCATCGCAGAGATCATCACCGTACCGGGTTATGTCAACGTTGACTTCGAAGACGTCAACACGACCAGGCGCGGCTCTGGTGTAGCCATCATGGGCACGGCTACTGTGGAAGGCGAAAACCGCGCTTTCCGTGCAGCCGACGAAGCCCTGCGCTCACCGTTGCTCGAAGACAACGATATTTTCGGGGCAAAAAACATCCTCGTCAACATCACTTCCGGCTCGAAAGAAGCGACCATGGACGAAATTTTCGAAATCACTCAGTTCGTTCAGGAAAAGGCCGGCGAAAATGCCAACCTGATCTGGGGTAACTGCTTTGACGAACGCCTGGGCGACAAAATTGCCGTGACCGTTATCGCAACGGGTTTTGAGGTGCGTGAAAAACGCAACCCAAATGCAACTGGCCAAAAGTCAGCACAGCCAGCCGAGCGTCAGATCGTTCACCTCGACGATGACGCTGCTGGAAAAAAGCCTCAGCCTTCTCTTTTCACAATAACCTCTGAAGAGGAATATACCCCGGTAGATGAGAAGGCCGCTACTACGCTCGAATTCGAGTTTGACAATATCCGGGAAACAGTAGATAAAATCCGTCGTACGACACCTGTCAACAACGACCCTTATCTGCGCAATGAAGTGGAAGAGGAAATTTCTGCCGAAGAACGCCGCCGTCGCATCGAAGAAGCACAGCGCCGCCGTCAGGAAGCCCTCGCCCGCCCTTTGAATGTGGTGAAACTGTCTTCACCGCAAACCATCATTGACCTGGAAAGTCAGCCGGCTTACCTGCGCCGCAACATCAACCTCGATGATGTGCCGGATGCAGACAAACCCGGTATGTCAAACTGGACGATTTCACTCGAAGAAGAAGGTGAAATCAAACTCGGCGGCAATTCGTACCTGCATGACAACGTGGATTAAGTGAGTATTTGTTGAATTGGTGAATCGTTTATTTGGAGGTTTCGCACGACCTGAACAAATAACCGATTCCTCAAATAACCAATTCAGCACGGCATTCACTCATTAAAAAAAGAATATTTCTGCTAAACCTTGCGGCCTTGGTGTGTGGGACACCGGGCCGCTTTTGTTTACCTTTACCGCCATCATCATCACATCAAAAAATGCACATTACCGGACGTTTTTATTTCCCGCAGATGTCGCAGAAAACCTGCGCAATCTGCGGGAAAACCTGAGGCATCTGCGGAAAAACGCCCAGTAGTATGCAAAAATGTGTGGATAGTAGCAAATTCTGACCGATATTCGAGATTGTACGGGATTCATCATTTATCATTCATCATTCATCATTCCCAATGTTTGCTTACCTGAAAGGAGAGATCACCTACCGAACCCCGACGTTCATCGTCGTCGAAACGGGCGGCGTGGGTTATCATGTCAACATACCGCTCAGTACCTATACCGCTATTGAAGGTCAGGAAAAAGCGACCATTTATACCCATCTGATTGTCCGTGAAGACGCGCATACGTTGTACGGTTTTGCGACACAAACAGAACGCAGTACGTTTGTCGCACTGATTTCAGTCACCGGCGTAGGGGCCAATACCGCCCAGTTGATTTTGTCTTCCATGACCGTTGATGAAGTCCGGGCTGCCGTATTGGGCGAACAGGCGCACGTCCTGCAACGTGTCAAGGGTATTGGGGCAAAAACGGCCAAACAGATTATTCTGGATTTGAAAAACAAGTTTTCAAAAGAAGCCCCCGACAGCGCGCCCGTACTCATGCCGATGGCTGACAACACCGTGCGCGAAGAAGCCATTTCGGCGCTTATGGCCCTGGGCTTCAACCGGATTGCTGTTCAAAAAGCCCTCAATAACGTGATGAAAGAACACCCCAACGCCGCCAAAGTAGAAGAATTGATCAAACTTGCCCTGAGGGCTTTAGCCGTATAACCGACCGTGACGCCACTCGAAGTTTTCCATAAAATGTACGACAATGACCCGTTCAGTCAATGGATGGGCATGGAACTCGTGGATGTAAACCACGGCGCCTGCAGCCTGCGCATGACCGTTCGGGCTGAAATGCTGAACGGATTCGGCGTAGCGCATGGTGCCATCACTTTTGCCCTGGCTGATTCCGCTTTTGCTTTTGCCTGCAACTCGCATGGCCGCCAGTCGGTCAGTATTCATTGCAGCATCGAACACGCCGCCGCCGTGCGCGAAGGCGACATCCTGACGGCAACCGCCACGGAAGAACATCTGGGCAACAGTTTGTCCAACTACGCCATTAAAATCACCAATCAAAACGGTCGGGCCGTCGCTTTTTTTCGCGGCGTGGCCTTTCGTAAAAAAGACGAACATTGAACCCTCATCCAGATACGGTTTACCCTTCGGATTATTACCTGCAGGGACTTCGCGACCTCAACCCTGATGTCGCCAACAACATTTATAAGGAATTCCGACAGGCGATCATGCGCCAGATTCAACAGGCTGGCGGCACGCACGGCGATGCAGCCGTTTTTTTCAGGACAGCCGTCACCGAAGCAGCATTTCAGGCCCGAAAAGCGGAAAAATTCCCTTCGGAGGTTTCATTTTTTCAATACCTGAACGCGCTGGCACTGGCGCATTTCAAAGATTGGGAAGACGAGAAAAAACAACCTGAAACACCACCTGAATCTGATTCCCAGGCCGAAGAAACAACCGAAACAGACCTCGCCCTGAAAGCGCTTTTGCCCACTTCCGAGCAAATGCTCGAAACAAGGCAGCGCATTTTTGCCCATCGGAAATGGGAGCAACTGCCCGCTGCCCAACAGCAGTCCTTGTTGGCGCTCGTTCAGGATGCCGACCTTTCACCCGATTTACGGCAATTCCCGGATTATGAATCGGCAGCGAACAGCACACACGGCAGTGCTTTGACGGCTTTCAAAACAGCCCTCGGCGCCGCCCAGGAAACATGGGACACTCCTCTGCCCCACTACGCACAGGCTGCCATTGGCGACACATTTTTAGGAAAAATTCGCGACCTCACACAGCAGGCAGAACGGCGGACTGACGCTTCTACATCCACTTCAGAAAACATCATGGACAGCCGCATACGCAACTAGCTCATGGTAGCAGGATTGCTGTTGTTGGGGTACTTCATTTACACTAAATATTTCGGGTCAAAAACTGCGGGTGATGTGTATCAAAATCACTTCGACCCGCCCGCCAGCATTTGGGAAGACGCAGAACGTAAAAACCATGCAACGCCCGTTGCAACCGACGATTCTCTGCCGCCCCTGCCGGAACGCCCCGCTGTTTGCGATGATATTCTTCAGCGTGCCGACGAACCTTACAAGCAAAAACAATACCGCGAGGCTGCATTAATTCTGGCGGAAGTACTCGATCAGGAAGACCTTATGCCTTGCCAGTCCGATGCCTGTTATTACCTCGGACTGATTGGTTTGCAAATTGAAGAGCCGCGCATGACGATCCAGTTTTTTGCCAAAATTGACGATATTGAGCGCTATGGAGAAGACTTATACTGGTTTCAGGCACTCGCTTATGTAAAAATGGCTGCGCAAAATGAAATCAGCAGCGAATTGGCCCGGCGCGCCCTCGAACGCGCGAAAGAAGACAGTACAATCCCTGAACGTCGGGCCAAAGCAGATGAGATGCTGGGACAATTGACTAAGTAACGGTGAAACAACAACTTGTTCTTTTTAGGTAGATTGGTTTTTGCTCAAACAACTATCTTTTGATGCGAATAGTGGGGCTATTTAAAGAAAAAGATGGGCAGTTTGGGTAAAAAGCAATCAGATAAAAAGGATAAGTTGTTGTTTCACCGTTACTAAGTAAATCCAACATCGCCGTCGCCATCCTGAAAAACGAGTGGCCCGGTGGGTAAAAGCCCCATGAGTTCGTTGGAAACCATGCAAGTTCTGCGCATCGGTTTCACAGCAAAAAACGGTGATTTATTTCGAGCAAAATACGCGGATAGAAGCGGGTGATAACACGTGAACATCGCCGTATTCATCGCCAGCATCTGATGGGCTATTAAATTGGCCACTTCTTTTACATCGTTGGGGTCAAACCAGGCAGCAACCAGGCGAAGATGCCGGTCGCGCTGGCCTAATATCGCCAATGCCCTGGTGTTGCCTTTTTCATCAAATATTTCGAGGGCTTTTTGCTGAAAATCGTTGGCTAACAGCGAAAAATGATACCTTTTTGAAATGGAATCCGGTTGCGTTGATTGAATAATCCAGGGGTATTGCAAGAACCAGTTGATTGCCTGTGCATCACGCTGAGCGAGTTCTTTTTGATTCCATTGCCGGATAAATGCGTCGTGCTGCTCGTCAAGGCAGGTCAGGTAGCGGAACTCGGGTTGAGGCTTTCGTCCGACGAACTTCAGGCGCACCTGATTCAAAAGATCTAATGAGTAATCGGCCAAATGCAGCACCGGTTTTATCTTTCCGAATATGGCGCGTCTGGGTGGCAGCAAATCAGTCAGGTTGGGCCTTAAATAGCCTCGAACGCCCAAAACAGGTTCGCTTTCCATAAAAAGGCCCGAACGTTCGTACATCCTGCGTGTATCCGGTGCAAACTCTGTCAGGATGGTGTAGCCGCGCCAATGTTCAGTCATTTCCCGCAGCAGGCGCGTAGCCATACCCTTTCCCCTGAGCAGTGGCGACACCCAAAGGCACGACAACCAGCCAACCCGAACCTGGCCATTTTTTACCTGTAATTGTTCAGTGACAGCGCCCAGGTATCCCAACATTTGATCGTCGGAAACGGCCAGCAGTAAGGCCACATCATCCGGCTTTGCTCTCGGATTACGCGCATGCGATACCGCGCGGGCAGGCGTAATCGGAATTACCCGTGAAGTGCGATATAACTGGCTACGGACAAACGCTTCAAGTTCGCCAACCTTAATGACCTGAATTTCAAAATTCATAACCCTTAATCTACGTCGCCGCGAATACGCAGGATTTCGGGTTTGCGCTGGGCATCAAAAAACACCCTGATTTTTTTATTGAAACTGCCGCGCATATAAGCATCGTATTCAATGCTGATCTCGCCGGTTTGTCCCGGGGCAATCGGTTTTTCTACCCAATCGGCAGCAGTACACCCACATGAGGTACGCACTGTTTCGATGCGAATGGAGTCTTTGCTGACATTTTTAAACTGGAAAGCATAACTCCGGGGAGCGCCCTGACGCATTTTCCCAAAATCATGTTCGCGGCCATTAGCCCATTCGACGACAGGCGCAGCGGTTGTCGCACCTTGCTGAAAAAACAGAAACCCCAGAAGGCCAAGTATTTGTAGAATCATACAGCGAAGATAGAGTGCGCGCACCTCAAGCCGAATATTAAGTTTTAAGAAAGTTTTGGTTAAGCCAAAGTCGCCGTCCTACCTTAGCTGAAACCAGCCCGTATATGTTATTTTTTGCAAG
>JADZBJ010000069.1 GCA_020852155.1 Saprospiraceae bacterium
AGGCACGCAATTTTCTGTCAACGACCTGCCGGCAGATCAGTACTTTGCAGAGTTTTTGGACGAAAATGAACAACCACTGACGGTCAGATCCTTCCAAAAAGTAGATTGAGATAGTTGGTTATTTGTTTAATCGGTTATTTGGTTATTTGATTGAAAAGCCAACTCAACAAATCCACAATTAAACAAATAACCAAATAAACAAATAACCAAATAACCAAATCCACAAATAACCAAATCCACATATACACAAAATTATGATTCTTAATCAACGCACCATAGTCCTGCGGGCGCGCAGCGAAGACCTTGTCAAGGATTTGCAGCACCTGAGTCAGGAAATCGGTCATCAGCAATTGGCGGCAACGGTCGGCGAATTGCGTAACCGCATGTCGGAGCCTTTCATGTTTGTGATTGTGGGCGAGGTCAAGGCTGGTAAAAGCAGTTTTGTCAACGCCTTGCTCGAAGCAGGCCGTGAAATTTGCGCCGTCGCGCCACAGCCCATGACCGATACGGTGCAGCAGATTATTTATGGTGAAAAGGAAGAAACCGTCGTGGTGAATCCATACCTGAAAAAGATGTTCCTGCCTGTGGAAATCCTGCGCGACATCGCCATCGTGGATACGCCCGGCACCAACAGTATCGTCGAACGACATCAGGAAATTACGGAGAATTTCATTCCGGCCAGCGACCTGGTTATTTTCGTTTTCGAAGCGAAAAACCCGTACCGTCAATCTTCGTGGGATTTTTTCGACTACATCCATCAAGACTGGCACAAGAAGATCATCTTTGTTTTGCAGCAAAAAGACCTCATGCCGCCGGAAGACCTGGCGGTGAACGAGCGCGGCTTGTATGATTTTGCGGTGAAAAAAGGCGTTCAATCGCCCGTGATTTTTGCCGTCAGCGCCAAGGCCGAACTGGAAGGGCATTACGATCAGAGCAATTTTTCGGCGGTGCGCGATTATATTCGAACCCACGTGACGGGCGGCCGCGGCGCGGCCCTCAAACTGAAAAACAACCTGACTACATCACGCAATATCCTGGACAGAATTCGCAAAGACCTGGACACCCGCGCCGAACAATTCAGGAATGATACCCTTTTCCGCCAGGACATTCGACAGACATTAGACAACCAGGAAAAGAAATCAAACCATCAGGTCAATATTCTGATTGAAAACCTTTTGAATGGTTATGATCGAATTACAAAGAGCATCGGCGATGAATTAGACAGCGGATTGTCGTTTCCGTCCATGCTGAAACGCTCGTTTATGGGCATTTTCAGCAAGCAGGCCAGTATCACCGACTGGCTGAATGAACTGGCTAAAAAACTGGAACTTCAACTCAATGCCGAATTGCGTACCAAACTCAACGATGGCGTGGTTGATCTGGCCGATTCCGTACAGCAGATGGCCAAGATGATCGACCTGAAAATCAAAAACAGCAGTACGGTGATCAAAAATGACTCCTACGTTTTTGAGGATATTTCTGAGAAACGCGCTGCCGTACTGCATGAACTTCAGGATGCCTTTGCCAGATTTATGGCGCGTTCTGAAAACTTTACCGATACGCGCCTTTTCCCGGAAAACGCAACGGTTTCGCCTAACATTGCCGCAGGCAGCGGCGCGGCCATCATCGGAATGATTCTGGCGGCCGTGACCAACCTGGCAGTACTGGATATTACCGGCGGCGTACTGGCAGGTGTGGGCATGCTGTTCGCCGGTATCACTGCGGGCGTGCAAAGGCGTAAAATCGTGAAAGGTTACTACGACGAAATCGCAACCGGCCGCCAACGCATGGATGAAGCGCTGAATGGCAAATTGCTGGGTTATGTGCGAACGATAAAAAGTCGCATAGATGATAATTTTAGCGAACTTGATGCCATGCTTGGCAACGAAATTCAGCAAATTGAGCGTTTCAACGAGCGGTATGCAACCATCGAATCAACGCTCGAAGAGATTGATCGTGAGTTGACCGTGTAACCATCCCTGAACGCCGCAAATCCTCATATTTATTACATCATGCGTTTTTCTTTACTTGCCTTTCTCCTTTTGCAAGGCCTGACAGGTCTTTTTGCCCAGTCCTTTTACGATCCTGAAACGTTACAGGAAATCAAAATCACGTTTGGATATCCTAACTGGGATTTCAAACTGGATTCGCTGAAAAACATTGATAACGGCGATTATCTGCTGGCTTTGTCCGTGGAGATCAATGGACAGGTGTTTGATTCGGTGGGCGTTAAATACAAAGGCAATAGTTCCTATTCGGCCAGCAACGCCAAAAATCCGCTGCACATCCAGTTGGATTATGTGCGGAAAAATCAAAACTATCAGGCATTTGAGAATATTAAACTATCGAACTGTTTGTATGACCCCTCATTTGTTCGGGAAGTAACTTCATACGAAATACTGCGGCAATACACCGACGCTTCACGGGCCAATCACGCCAAAGTCTGGATTAATGGCGATTACTACGGTGTATATTCCAACATCGAGAGCATTAACAAAAACTTCCTGCGCGAGCACTTTTTTACAGACGGAGATAATCCGTTTTTCAAATGCAACCCGGAAGATTTCGGAGGCCCCGGCACAGGCGGAAACTACCCTGACCTGGTGTATTCAAGCGCGGATAGTACATTTTACTACAATAAATACGATATTCAATCGGATTACGGCTGGAAAGAGTTGATGCAACTCATGGACTCCCTGAAAAACAGTCCGGCCAAAGTGCCCAATATTTTGGATGTGGACAGGGCCTTGTGGATGCTGGCATTCAACAATGTCATGGTCAACCTGGACTCTTACACGGGCGCGTTTGGTCAGAATTACTACCTGTATCACGACAAGAATGATCGTTGGTTGCCCATTTCCTGGGATTTGAACATGAGTTACGGCGCATTTCCGTTACTCAATGCTGCTGGCGGCGGCGCTTGTGGTTACCATCAACCGCTCCATCACC
>JADZBJ010000070.1 GCA_020852155.1 Saprospiraceae bacterium
ATGTTTGACCGATCTCATCCACCGAGAAAATGCCAGTGAAATAGATTTTTTCATTGGTGGTGACTGGTTCTTCCGGTTCATCGCAACAGGCCTGAAGCACGAACACGGTCAATGCAACCAGCAGCAGAGCAACTTTTGAGTTTTTCATGATTTGAATGGTTCGTTTACGTTTACGAAACTTCAAAAATTTCGTAAACGTTACAATGATTTTTTAGAGTGTCGCGGCTTCTATCCAGAAATGCGCCGGCAATTCCCCGCCGGCATCGGCTGCAATGCGGACAGTAGGCGGCAGTGGTAAAAAGCGTATTTGCCGGAAATACCGGCTCAACAATCGGTAAGCCTCTGAATCTTCCACAATATGCCCGCTCAATACAATCGGAATTTGCGCCGGATTCAGGCGTTGCTGATCGTAGGGCAAGAGCGTAAAATACAGCACATCGCTGCCTTTGGGCGTATCGAAAGTATTGAAAAATGCCAATTGTTTGCGGTCGAAAATGCCTACCGTCAATTGTTGGTGGCGCAGGTGCGCAAATGCCGAATAATCAGTCGGATGGGCTTCTGATTGCCAGTAGCGCAACAGTGCGGCAGAGGTATGCGACAACTGTGCTTGCCGCGCAAACGTTTTACAAATGGATAAAAAACCGGAATCGGCTGCCCAGGCCAAATGGCAATCCAGATCGGGTAACGGCTCGTAATCGAACCGCGTAGATGCCGAAGCCGGAAGCAACAGCCGAAAATATTCCGCCAGATGATCGGGCCTGAAGTAGCGTCGTGGCACCAGCGCCACATGCGCATGATTGACGGCGAAGACGGATTGCTCAAACGCCCAGTTCAGCATGTCTTCCTGACCCAGTACACGCGCCAGATTGCCGTCAGTATTCGCGCTGCGTTGGCCTGCGTCCGTCGGAAATTGCCAGCATTTCAGCGCCATCACCTCGCCGGAACGGTGCGTGACCATCAGCGAAACCCCTTCGGCGCCCATCACCATACGCAGTTTGCATTGCGCGGCGGTGTCGGCATTCAGGTGTGGACTGACAAAGTGAAACAGGCTTCTTTCCATGCTGAAAATCAAGGAATTAATGCTGCAAATATAGCTGACCCATGTCGTATTGACGCCATTAATCCGCAATTTGACGTAAAATCAAAGTTGATTCGGATGAAACATTGCATTTTTTTACAAATTGCTAAAAACAATACCGATAATTGCACTTTGAAATAATCCGATTCACCCTCGGCGACTGTCATTTTTCCATTTAATCTCCCTGAAAAGATACGGTCGCCCCAGATATCGCCTCGGTATATGAATGCCAAAACGCTTGTCCTGATCGCCTTTGCCGCATGGTCGGCCCTGAGCTGGCGCTGGTACGTTTGCAATATCAAACAGGTTTGCAACGACGATGCCGCCATCGCACGCAACGTCACGGATGATATTCAGCCCGTTACGAACACTGCGCCGATTGAGGAGACGCCCCCGCCCGCTGTGCAGCAAAATCAGGCCATCGAATCGCCGGCCGGCACAACGAGCACTAAAAACACGAAGCCCGCCACTGGCAGCAACGCTGCCGATGCTACGACCGCTACAAAGCCATTTTCCAACAGCAAAATTGACGAAGTACAACTCGAAAGGGTGAAAGACCGCATGGTCGTCTATTTCCCCTATAAATCCATCAGAAGGGAAGACAACGACGCCATTGATGACTACCTCGCCCGACTGGCGCAACAACTCATCAGTTCGGGTCAGAAAGTCAGCATCACCGGACACACCGATTTCGTGGGCGAACCTAAAGACAACCTCTCCGTTGGTCTGCGTCGCGCCGAAAGCATCCGGGCTGCCCTGATTAAAAAAGGCGTACCCAAAGGGCAAATCCGCTGTTATTCAAAAGGCGATACACAACCCGTAGCCACCAACGACACCCCGCTGGGCCGCTACAAAAACCGCCGGGTTGAAATTCGAGTTGGCAAATAACAACATTCCATTACACTGAATTTTTCCAAAGAATAAAATACCACTACCCATGTTTGAGCAATCCGTAACGCAAGGCCCCGGTCTGGGAACATTCACCCAACACACGCTCGAAATCCTGATTATGCTGCTGGGCGCTTTCATGCTCGGCATTTGGTTGGGCTGGCTGCTCTGGAACAAATACAAACAGGAAGCAGAAAAACTGCGCCTCGAAAACCAAAGCCTGACCGTCACGGCTGATACGCTGCGCAACGAACTGGAAATCAACAAAACCAGATTGGCCGCCGCCGACAGCGAAGCCGTCAACCTGAACGCTTCCATCGTCAGCCTGAACCGCAACAACGCCAACCTCCGCGATCGCATTACGGAACTCGAAACCGAACTGGAAGCCGCCCTCGCGCGCAACCGCCAGGTGGAAACGGAATTGGGCCTCTCCAGCGAACCCGCTACAATAACGCCCGCCGACGTGCCGCTCGAAATCGTAGATGCTCCTGCAACACATGAGCCGCAGGAAACCATCAGCACCGCCGATTCGGAAGACGTGACTGCGCCGGAACCAGAACCAGAGCCAACGCTCAACGAACTGGCCGCCAGAATGGAAGCCGCCAACCTCGAAGCCAACGACGACGATACGCTCGAACTCGTAACGCCGCCGTCAGCGCCGACATCCATAGCACCCGTAGCGACGCCTGAGCCACCCGTATCAACACCCGAACCGCCCGTGGCCGCCGCAGCCACCACCAAAGACGACCTGACCGTCGTAGAAGGTATCGGTCCGAAAATTCAAATGCTGCTCAATCAATACGGCATCACAACCTATCGCCAGTTAGCCAACACCGAAGTAGATCGCCTCCGCGAAATACTCAGCGCCGCAGGCCCTCAATTGGCCATGCACGACCCCGGCACCTGGCCCTCACAAGCCAACCTCGCCGCCAACGACGAGTGGGAAAGCCTCAAATCAATTCAAGGCTTCCTCAAAGGCGGAAAAAGGCCAACCTGAGTGAGTAGGTGAGTGCGTGAATGAGTGAATGAGTGATTGCGTGAATGAGTGATTTCGTCCTGCCAATAACCTGATACACAATTACACAAATAACCAAATACACAATTCAACAATTACACAAATAACCAAATACACAAATCCCAATTCAACACCCCTTCATTCACCCACTCACGCATTCACGAATTCACTCATTCAATAAATGAAATACCTGATCATCGGCATGGGGCCTGGCATTGGACTTTCATCGGCGCGCAAGTTTGGCCGTGAAGGGTTTGAAGTCATCATGGTTGCCAGGTCGGAGAGTGCCCTGCGCGAATTCTCGGAACAACTCACTTCGGAGGGCATTACCAACAGTTATTTTCCGGCTGACATCGCCGACGAAGACAGTTTCCTGCGATTGCTGGAACACTTAGCCGCAGAACATCCTAACCTGGACACCCTGCATTACAACGCCAGCGCCTTTAATCCGGGCATGCCCAGCGAAATATCCCTGACCACCTTTGCCACCGACCTGAAAGTGAATGTCACCGGAGCATTGATGGCCGCTCAGGCTTTTTTTCCGAGCATGAAACAACACAGTCGGGGCAACATGTTCTTTACTGGCGGCGGCTCGGCCCTGTATCCAAATGCGCAAACATCTTCTTTGGGCGTCGGTAAAGCAGCCATGCGACACTTTGCCCTATCTTTGGCGCAGGAGTGCGAACCGGCCGGAATACACGTCGCGACAGTCACTGTCTGCGGCATGGTCAAG
>JADZBJ010000071.1 GCA_020852155.1 Saprospiraceae bacterium
GCGAAAAATAGGGCCGATTTCTATAGTCTTCCAAACTGATTTAATCTATTCGCTGTTTTAATCCATTTCACATGGTTTAATAGCCATTGTTTCAGTGTGTTTTTTGAACTTTGCCCCATGACAAGCGACATCCTTGCCGGTAGCCTTATTATCAGCCTTCTTCACGCGCTTTTACCGAATCACTGGCTGCCGGTTATGGCCATAGGCCGACAACAACGATGGAACCTGAAACAGGTAACGGCTGTCACGCTGATGGCTGGTGCAGCACATGCTGGCAGTACGGTCATTATTGGAATGTTGCTGGCTTTTCTGGGCTGGAAATTCCCGACAGAATGGTTCAACTGGCTGGCGCCAATTATGCTGATAGGTATGGGCATCTGGTTTATGTATCGCCACCATACGCACCACCACTTTCACCTGACCAACCCGGAGGCCCATATTCCGAATATAAGGAGTGTCATACTGACCCTGACTTTGTCCATGTTTTTGTCGCCCTGCCTGGAAATTGAAGCCTATTTCCTGCTGGCCGGCGCACAAGGCTGGACGACGGTGCTGCTACTGAGCGGCGTTTATTTGGGCATCAGCGTTACGGGCATGGTCATCTGGGCGCGACTGATGTATCGTGGCATTCAGAAATTTGACTGGCACAAACTGGAACACTCAGCCGGCCTGATTACAGGCGCAACGCTGGTCGCAACGGGTATCGCTTCTTATTTCCTGCATTAAATATTCAATACAGTAAAATACTGGTCTAAAACATGAAAGTATTGGTTACCGGCGGCGCCGGATTCATAGGTTCACACACCGTAGTCGCCTTGTATGAAGCCGGTTTTGAACCGATTATCGTAGATGATTTTTCCAATTCTGATCCGCAAATTATTGAGGGGATAACGGCTATTATTGGTAAAAAACCGACCGTTTATCAGGAAAACTGCCATTCCATGGATGTTTTAAAAAGCATCTTTGAAAAAGAGCAAATTGAGGGCGTTATTCATTTCGCCGCCTTTAAAGCCGTGGGCGAATCCATGCAAAAACCGCTGGAATACTACGACAACAATCTGGGGTCTTTAATCGTCCTGTTGAAATGTATGCTGGAATGCGGCGTAAAAAACCTGATCTTTTCGTCGTCTTGTACCGTTTATGGCGAGCCAGACGCCCTGCCGGTTACGGAACAAACACCCGTGAAACCGGCCAATTCGGTTTATGGTAACACCCAACAAATTGGAGAAGAAATACTGAGCGATACCGTACGCTCGCTGGAGCATCAGAGCCTGAAAGTTTTGTCGCTGCGCTACTTCAATCCGGTAGGCGCGCATCCGTCGGCACTGATTGGCGAATTGCCACGCGGCGTACCCAACAACCTCGTACCCTTCATGACTCAGGCTGCGGCCGGTATTCGCGGCGCCCTGACGATTTTCGGCGATGACTACCCTACCCCCGACGGCACGTGCATTCGCGACTACATTCATGTGATGGACCTGGCGGAGGCGCACGTCGCAGGTTTTCGATACTTAATGTCACATGAATCCCCGGCCATTTATGATGTTGTCAATGTCGGTACAGGAAGCGGCGTCAGTGTGCTGGAATTGCTGCAATCCTTTGAACGCATCAACGGGCTGCCTGTACCGTACAAAATCGGCCCTCGACGGGAAGGCGATGTCGTGGCTGTTTATGCCGATGCCTCCAAGGCGGAAAAAATGTTGTGCTGGAAAGCGCTTCGCAGCATCGAAGATGGCTTGCGCGATGCCTGGAACTGGCAAAAAAACACCTCTAAGCCCGAATAACCGGTACTTTA
This sequence comes from Saprospiraceae bacterium, assembly GCA_020852155.1. Lineage (GTDB taxonomy): Bacteria > Bacteroidota > Bacteroidia > Chitinophagales > Saprospiraceae > M3007. The sequence goes on from JADZBJ010000071.1 coordinate 1,796, forward strand.
ATCGGCGTTTTAGGCGACTCCTCACCAGACTTGGATTTTTGTTTTTTGCTGTATTTGTCCAGTACTTTATAGATTTCGTTCCATTTCAGGTTGCCTTTGACGCTCACCATCATAAACTCTTCCGGCGACTGAACCAGCACGACTAATTTGCGAAGCGCGCCGCGGCGCTCTTTTCCATAAATCATCACCCGCATCTTGCCATCCCTGACGGTGATGAGTTCGTCCAGGTGACGACGTTTTGCCCTGCGGGCAAATTTGTCGAGGTCTTTTTGAGTAACCGGACTGGTTTCGTCTTCAAAAACCATGACCCTGACTTTATTGACTTTGCGAATGAGTTTCCGCTCGGATTTTTCCTTGACGAACAATGAACCCAGGTCTATCAAGGGCGCGCCAACGCTAAACGTAATACCACCGTAATCTTTATACTTCCAGAAAAGACCATAGTCCTGACTGGAAACAGTTGTAGCAAAAAATATAAAAGCGAGGGAAAAGAGGAGACTGCGCATGGGCCTTGATTTTAGTGATAAACGCAGGACGCACCGAAAAAACAAAGGTTACACCTGACCGGAAAAAAGTTTTAACCGATCTCAAAACGCATCAGGCGTTGCGCATTTGCCTTCACGCGAAAACGCTCATCCAGGCGATACCCCGCAACCCAAATGATCGTGCCATCGCCGTTACAAAGTAGCCAGCAGGCTTCTTTTTCGAGGGTGGTGAGTTTTTGGTTGGTAAAAAAGTCCTGTAACGTCTGGTGATTGCCGCCCATGCCAAACGGCTGAAAAACATCGCGGCTTTGCCAGCGCCGCAAACTCAGGGGAAATTGCAGCGCCGAGGCGTCAACCAGAATGGCCTGGCGACCATCCGGGAACGCAGCACCCGCCGACGTCGGCATCTTCATCAGTCGTCGGCCATCCGGCAGGCGAACCATTAAATCGTCCTCTTCAATTTGAACAGACTCGACAGGCGCGGCTTCGGCAATATTAACTACCCGAAAATGCTGGCGCTCCACCAGCGCACGCCAACCGGCATCATTGGTCAGTTCAAAACCGGAGGCATCCAAATGTTCGGCAATCTGGCGACATTGTTCCTCGTCAAATGCATAACCGCGCAGTATTTCGCGCAAAACACGACCCGGAAATGGCAAGGCTGAAAGCCGTTTTATTTCGATCGAAAAAGATCCGCCATGATCCTCTAAACCAAGGTGATTTTTCGTTAAAAAGGCGAGATTTTCGTCGGTTTCTCTGAGTTTTTGAATGCTTTTTTGGGAAGTTTGAATAAGCGATTGATTCAGCCGCTGCATTTCAGGAATGACCTGATGACGCAGAAAATTGCGGTCATAATCCGTCTGTGCATTGCTGGCGTCTTCACGCCAGGTAATTTGCTTTGTCCGGGCAAATTCTTCCAGCATTGGTCGCGTAAATTGAATCAAAGGGCGCACCACCGGGACGCTCATGCGATGCAAGGCGCGGGCGGGAATACCCAGCAGACCCTTCAATCCGGTTCCGCGAATAAGATTCAACAGGACTGTTTCCAGCGCGTCACTGGCATGATGTGCCGTGGCGACGGCTGTATAACCATTGTTCAAAGCCACCGTTTCAAACCAGGAATAACGCAATGTACGGGCCGCCATTTGCGTAGAAACACCCTGCGTTTCGGCGTATTGTTTGGTGTCGAATTTTTCAACAAAACAAGGAATGCCCTGCTGCGTGGCCCAATCCCAAACAAACTCGGCATCACCGTCAGCATCGGTACCGCGCAACTGAAAATTGCAATGCGCAATGGCAAATGGCCAATCTGCTTCGCGAAATAATTCGGCCATCACCATCGAATCCAGTCCGCCGCTGACAGCCAGCAGCACCGGCGATTTTTCCGGCAATGCGCAATCATGTGTCAAACAGTGATGGAAACGGTCAGTTAAAGACATGCAGATAATGATAAATGATGAATGATGAATGCCGGACAGACAATCAAGATGTCAGAGCGTTGGGCGTTAAAAACTTAGGCTTAGTTTATTTCCAAAATCTGCGTTATCTGCGCTTTAAATCTGCGCTATCTGCGGGAAATTTGTCTTTCTCGGTATTTGCTAAGCACTTTCCCGGGCGTTAAAATAAGCAGGGAAGATTTGAAATCTATTTTTTCAAAACATCATCCACCTTCACCGGGCGGCGGTGTTCAGTGTGTTTAAAATGCTTGTTGGGGTCGCGCATTTTAAACAGCCCTAAAAACTGCCGGACAACGAATTTGGGTACCTGCCACAGGGCCGCCCAAATGGGCGCCGGCGCATGATCGAGTCGTAAAGCCAGGATAATGGTTAGGGCAAAAACCGTCATGCCGAATCCCAGCGCTACTGACCAGTTCGGCGCAATAAACCAGCCCGCCAGAAACAGCACACCGGCCAGTCCCAACTGAATGAACATGGGTAAAACCAGGGTCACAAAGCCGAAATAAAACTGGTTGAAACTGAATCGAAAAATGCCTTTGAAGAAAAGTCCCAGGGAATTGGGCAGGTTTTGGAAATAAGAATACAACCAGCGACTACGCTGGGTTTCAACGGCAGCGCCGGTTTCGACTTTTTCATCGAACACCAAGGCATTGCTTGCATAGGCAATGCGCACGTCGCGCGCCAGCAGGAAATTTTGAAGAATTTTATCTTCCTGCAACATCTTTTTCCATTGATGTTGCCCGGCCTGAATTTGCGGACTGTCCAGATACGCGCGATAAAGAGTGGTTTCAGTGGCCATGCCTGACCCGCTGATGACTGACGAGCCACCCAACAGGTAAGGCACGTAGCGCTCCAGATAGTTTTTGTAATGCTCGCCCATACTGTCCAGCGCGGCGTAAGTAGTATCGAGGTTTTTGGCTGTGCGCTGCCCTTGAATACACTGGTAGCCCGCGTTGGCGTAGCGATTGATTTCCTGTAAAAAATCAGGGTGCGCCAGGTTATCAGCATCGAATACCGCCACAAAATCATGAGCCTGTTTGAAGTTGTCCATCGCATGAATGATGCTTTTGGCCTTCAGGCGCAAGGGCGGGTTCGGTTGAAGCACCACTACCCTGTCGTCGCCCGTAAATCCGGCATCAAA
>JADZBJ010000072.1 GCA_020852155.1 Saprospiraceae bacterium
GTAAATCCTTGAAAATCAGAAAAATCAGTCATGTAAATCTTCAAAACCTTTGAATCCGGGTATAAATCCGGGCATATTTCCACACTACTCGACATTTTGGTTTCGTGCATTTTCCCTCAGAGTTTCTACAAAATCTGAGGGGAAATGCCTGGTAGCGTGCTAAAACGGTTCTTAGGGGATCAAAAGGAAGTACCCAAGCCTTCTCTTACTCCGCCATTCTTACATACAACGCTAGTAGCACCATAAAAACAACAAAAATGTATAGCGTCCATCGATGTATCCGGCGATAAATGTCCTGGAAACGCTCCAAAGTCATGTACCCTGACTGTTTTATCGTGTTTAATTGATGTATTGCTACGTGCGGTCGCTTCTTAAAAATCACAGATTCATCCAGCGGTTTACATAGTTTTTCGTAATCCGTTGGATGTATCCAGATAATTATAGTATCAAGAGGATGAACTTCCCGAATAAACTGTCTTGCATGTGTGGCGGCAAAAGCCCAGTCGTGCAGGTCAAAATTAATATCCGGATGCTCCTTTATTGGCAAGTAAAGGTAATGCCCTTTTCGCCTGCCTGTGTAAGGAATAATCTCTGGTTGCTCCGCCAGTGTACAAGTGTAGGCAACCAGCTCATTTTCGGCAAGTTTGAAATAATAGGCCCTATAAACCAACAGGACTGATCCACCCAAAAACAACAACCAATACAGGTATATTAAATTTCTGTCTGTTAGAATGATATTAAATAAAACATGTTTCATTTTTTTGGTTTTTTACCCGGATTTAAATGATTATTAAGATTGATATGTACAAGTCGTTCAAAACGACTTTGAATTGATTTTAACCGGCCTCACAAATATAAAACCCGATAAGTCAACATCCAAACCACCCTACCCTACCCTCCAAAAAAAACCTACGATTTCACCCGTTTCTGTTCATCTTCCGAACCGGCGGCGTTGTAGCGCGGTTTGTTGGTCGTGGCTTTACCGAATCGGTATGAAAACGCGACGGCCACCTGACGGGTATCCAGGTCGCTGTTCCAGTCGGCCTTGGTGAGGCGCAGGTAATTGATGATGCCGTCAGACCTGCGGGTGTAGAGAATGTCGTTGAAGGCCAGTTTGATGGTTCCTTTGCTCTTGATTATCGTCTTCTGAAAGGCCGCATTCAGCAGGCCATAACTCTTAATCAGCAACTGGGCATATACCACGTCGGTCTGATAAATACCGCTCACCTCGGCATTCCAGCCCTTGCCCAACTTAAAACTGCTGTTCACCTGCGTGAAAGCATAGTTGCCTTTAGCGTCCAACTGCTCCGTGTACAGTGGGCCTTTGTAGGTATTTCGCCCGGCTTCGGTGTAGAAATTCACATTCCACCACTTGTACAGCGGCACGCCGCCCTCGACGGATAAGGAGAGCGTCGTGGCCTCGGCCGTGTTGTTCGGCCGGGAGTAGTAAATGCCATTCACGATTTCAAGGGTTTCGTTGACGCCGTTGTTTGTTTTTGAAAAATTGAGGGAGGTATTGATGCGGCTTTTCCAGGAATAGGTCAGCGCGACATTGTGTGAAAACGTCGGCAGCAGGTCAGGATTTCCGGTGTAATAGGTAAACTTGTCCAGCGGACTGATAAACGGGTTTAAATCCTGAAAATACGGGCGCTCGATGCGGCGGCCGTAGGAGGCGTTCAGGCTGTTTTCACCTTTGGCGTCGAGCGGGTATTCAACATACAAAGTCGGGAACAGGCTCGTGTAATCACGCGTAAAACTTGACGCAGGGACGACCGGGTTGCCCGTTTGCTTGCCTTCCAGCGTGGTATGTTCGAGGCGAAGTCCGGCCTGAATTTGCGCCTTTCCCCAGGCGCCGTTAAGATTGGCATATCCGGCATTGATCCATTCATTGTAGAAAAAGCGGTTGGTCAATCCGTAGTCGGGCGTTGTTACGCCGTCTTTTGTCAGGTTGTAAATGGCTTCGTTGTCGGTTTCGGTAAACGCCGTTTTCAGACCGGCCTGGACTCCGATTTTTTTGAAAATTGTTTTTGAAAAATCAGTTTTCAGGGCATAAATATTGATTTCCGAAGGCAATTTACCATCCAACTGGTCTTTAAAATCAAGTGAATTATCCGGTAAAAAGATGAAATTTTTATACGTCTGCGTGTTATCCGAACGATATTCCACGTAGTCGGCATCGAAGGTCAGCGAGCCGCCGGTGGTGTCGATTTGTCGGCGAAAATTGAGGTTATAAGTACGGTTGCCAAATGCGATTTTGTCTTCGTTGTCGGCCAATACGCGGTTGAGCAGCGATTCGTTGGCTGCGCGGACAAAGGCCGTATTATCGGTCAGGTTGACACCCGGATTGGTCATAGCCTTGACGGATGCGCCGATGGTGGTTTTGCTGTTCAGGGCATAGTCGGCGCCGATTTTTCCATTCAGGGCATAGCCATTTTTACGGATATACGAGTTTTGCGTAAAAGAAGAACTCGGCGTCAGGTCGGGATTCTGGTAGTATCGGTTAATGTTCAGGTCCTGAAATGAGTTATGGATATTTACGCTACCCAGCGCAAACAGGCTCCATTTTCGGCGGTTAAAACTGAGGTTGAGGCTATTGTTGCTGCGGCCGTAAATGCCTTGATTGTACCCCAGCGATACACTGCCCCAAAGTCCTTTCAGGGTATTTCGTTTGGTGACAATATTGATCACGCCTGCATTGCCCGCCGCTTCATATTTCGCGGGCGGATTGGTCATGATTTCAATGCTTTTCACGGTATTGGCGGGTAACGAACGCAGGTAGTTTTCCAGGTCGGTACCTGAAAGATAGGTCGGCTTGTCATCGACAAAAATCACGACCCCGGATCGTCCTTTCAGGGTAATGCCGTTGTTGGGATCAACCGACACACCGGGCGCACGTTCGAGTGCTTCGAGCGTATTACTGGCGGCATTGGCGATCAGCGCATCCACATTGACGACTAAGCGATCAACACGGCGTTCCAGGTAATTGGTTTTGGCGGTGATCGTGACGCCTTCCAGCATTTTGGATTGTGGCTTCATGCGGATAACGCCGAGGTCAGTGTCTTTGTCGAGGTTTTCCGCGATAAAGGTTTCGTAACCGAGGTACTGAATATCCAACAATAAACGGCCTGTGGCTTCGATGCGCAACACGAAGCGTCCGTCTGCTTCTGAAAAGCCTGTTTTGACAATGCTGGAATCGGGCAACTGCCGTACACGGATGGCAGCCAGTTCGATGGGGGCATTGTTTTCGTCAGTGATGACGCCTTTGATTTCGAGGGTGGTTTGGGCGGTGGCGGCCAATGATACGGCCAGGAGCAGCAGGGGTAAAATCCTTTTCAAGATCATGTTATTAAACCAGGATTAAAGTGATTTTGCGGATTTACAGGATTGATTTTCCTGATTTTCAATGGATTTACAGACGCGAGTCGTTCAAAATCACTTTGGGTTGACTATAAGTATATTATCGCTCGCTAAAGTAGCGTCGAGGCTAAGCGGCCAATTGGCGAAATAGACTTAATCCACGGAATAAGGGATATATGGCAAGAAAACAGGGTGATTGGCTGACAACCACCCTGGGATTTGGCTACATTTTCAAATTTCAAATTGTAATTGTTTTAATTTGAAATTTGAAATCTATCATTTGAAATTTGAAAAGTATTGCCCTCTTAATTTTTGCGCCAGCCGTTGGGGTACATGATGGTGAGGATGACGGCAATAAGCAGGAAGTTGTATTCCCAGCCATTGCGTCCGCCACCTACGACGAACCAGCCTTCTTTGAACTGTATCATCACGATGCCTGCAACAAGGATATGGATGGTCACGATACCCGCAGGCTTAATGAATCGCCCGGACATAAAGCA
>JADZBJ010000073.1 GCA_020852155.1 Saprospiraceae bacterium
CTCTCACACCCCCTACTGATCGTTGGCTTGGTAGGCCGTTACCCCACAAACTACCTAATCAGACGCACACCAATCTTTAACCGCCGGAACTTTAATTGCAATCTGATGCCAAATCGCAATGTTATGGGGTATTACCACCAGTTTCCCAATGCTATCCCCCTGTTAAAGGCATGTTGTGTACGCGTTACGCACCCGTTCGCCGGTGATATTGCTACCCCCTTGACTTGCATGTATTAAGCCTGCCGCTAGCGTTCATCCTGAGCCAGGATCAAACTCTCCATCGTGTATTCTTTACCAATGCCCGAAAGCATCAGCGTCATTCTTACAGCAACGAAAGAGATTAACCTGACAAAAACTCTCTATATCATCCCTTACTCTATTCTTTCCTCTTCGCTTTCCTTATGTCAATGAACTCTTTATTTATATTCCCTAATCTTACATCCGTAAGACCAAAAGAAGAAAAATCTTGTCAATTATTCCCTAACCATCGTTAGGGGCTGCAAAAGTACAACACTCATCTCCACTCCACAAAAATTTATCGCAATCTTTTTTGAAACTTTTTTCAAATTTTATTCGATAACCATCAATCCCCCTCAAAAGCGGCCGCAAAGTTACTAGACCACCCGCCATCTACACAAACTTTTTTGAAAGTTTTTTTTGAAAATTTGGATAGTCAAGGCACTTTAAACGTATTTCAAAATTATATACCGCATTTAACAAAAACAAGTTTTAAATATATTGAAAATTGCCTTGTTCTAAAACAGGCCAAGCACATCTATTTAACCGAATGAATGACAGGTTGGCTCAGGCGTTCAAATGTTAACACGTAAGCCGCTTTTGCGCAGCAATTACATTTGCATATCTTAAAAATGAAATCATGCAAAAACGATTCCTTCTCGCACGAGCATCGGCAGACTTCAATCTTGCAAACAATACACATCATGAAATACCATCTTCTTCTTTTACCATTTGCCCTATTATTGACAACATGCAAGAAGGATACCGTGCAGGCGCCTGATTCGACCTATCCGCAACAGGGCGTTTTTACCATCAACAAGAATGTTCGGGAACTTGACCTGGCCACGGCTTCACTGCTTATCGAGGTGGATAGCGCGTTTCTATTATTTCAGGGTATCAACAGTGCACTCAGCGCATTGCAAACTGGTGAAGTCGTGCTTTGCCCGCCGACAGATGAAGCGCCCAATGGCTGCCTGCGCAAAGTGGTAAAAGTCGAAAGCAGTGGAGATCAGTTTAAAGTTTACACAGAACAAGGCTCACTGGATGACCTGATTGACGAATGTAATATTTTTAGCGAGTTCAAACTAGACATTGCCGGCAGTGCCACGCTTTCCAGTTCTTTCAAATGGGTGTTGGCTGACCTGGATAACAACGAACAGACCACCTACGATCAAATGACACTGTCCGGTGCATACGCCTTGACGCCCACGGTAATTTTTGAATTGAAAAAGGAAAAGGGAAAAAGTATTCTTGACGGTGAGATGCGGTTCGGACTAAAGAACGCCAACAACACAAACATTTCCCTGAAATCATTCATCACCGGAGCCGGATTTAACAAGGAAAAAGTATTCATTGAAATACCATGCGGCATCACGCCAATCCATAAAATCACCATTCAGCCTGTCGTAAAACTTATCGGTGGCGTATCCGGCAGCCTGACAGGCGATATGACCTTCGGCAGAAGCGCCAGCGAAATCAATGAATATTACTGGTCTTATAAAAACAGAACCTGGAGTACAACCAGTTCGCACAATGAAAACATTCAGCCACTGGCTATTGATATCGAGTCTTCAGCCAAATTAAGGGGTTATATCAAGCCCAGCCTTGAGTTGATTTTCTTCGAATCTGCTGCCATATCCATGTATGGAGAAGGGTTTATTGATGCAGAAGCTACGCTGAAAGCGCAGGATAATACGCTGGATGTCTGTATTCAAACAGGTGTAAACGCCGGAGCCACGCTGAAAACAGAAACGTTTCTATCCAAATTTGTTGGTGATTGGTCATTTAACCTGTTCAACATCGGCATTTATCAAAGTTTGATCCAGCCGTGCAGTACCTATATGTTGCAAAATACCATCAAGGATATTGACGGCAACACCTATAATATAGTGGACATTGGCGGACAGCAGTGGTTTAAGGAAAACCTGCAAGTCACACATTACCGCAACGGAGACCCTATCCCTCAAATCACAGACTCCGTGACCTGGGCCAATGCTTCAACCGGAGCATGGTGTTACTACAAGTTTAATCCCAGTTACGGGCCGGCTTATGGCAAACTATACAACTGGCATGCAGTAAACGACCCAAGAGGACTTGCCCCCTTAGGCAGCCATGTACCATCCGATGCAGAATGGACCGTACTGACAACATTTCTTGGCGGTGAAAGTATCGCCGGACAACTTTTGAAAGGTACTGATTACTGGGGTTGTCCGGGTGGTAATACCGGCACAAATACCAGTGGCTTTACAGCATTACCTGCTGGCGTTATAGATGGGTATTTCGGCGCCAAATTTTTAAACGTTGACGTTGAAGCCGATTTTTGGACATCTACCAACGATAGTGGCAACAACGCGTGGTCAAGGCGCATCAATTGCTTCAACAGTGTAGCGCGCTGGTCCAGTTTTTATCCAAAAGACAGCGGCTTAAGCGTGCGATGCGTGAAAGAGTAGCGCTATTAACAAAATCGCCGACTGAACGATATGCGTTCAGCCGGCGATTGTTTAAAAAACAGGTAAAATCCTGTTGTAAATTTAGTGCTTCACCAGTTTGGTTACCCAAAACGATCTGCCTTTTTCAAAACGCAGGAAATACGTTCCGGCGCTCAGGTTACGCAAGGGCAGCAATTCCTCGTTAGATGGCTTGGACACTTCCGTGATCTTTTGACCAATCTGCGAAAGGAGTATCAGGCGATCGAATTCCGTTGTCATCTGTACGAGTGCAAAATCCGTTGCCGGATTAGGCGACACCTTTATATATGTACTAAAGTCAGCCTGGTGAGTAGACGACAGGGTGCTGATGTCTGCATTGTAACGCGGCAACACCTGATAGCCTGATGTAAATGGAGCCGAGTTGTCAAACTGACCACCCAATCCAGTCAGGTCGAAAGGCTGTGCCGGAACCGGCGCATTGTAAGTTTGCACATCGCGGTCAATACGAATCAGGATGGTATCGTTCGGGTTGGAAGCTGCAACCGCACGCACATTGAAGCCGCTGCCGCCAACGCCGGTTGTCCATTCCGCAGGATCAACCAGGCTGAGGCCATTGATCTTGATGAGTCTTGACTCTGTGCCTTCGTCTGCTTTTTGTACTACTGCCGGAGACAGGAGTGTATTGCCCGTTGACAACACCGTTAATACTTCAGGAACGATAGATGTCAGGCCATTAAAAGTGCTGACTGTACCAGAAATTTCCAGTTTGTCTTTTTCATTAACGGTATAACCGAAATCGCTGGTGGTGCTGGAAATGGAAACGCCATTGCCTGCGTCGTCAATGATGGTGAACAGCAGATTCAGACCTGCCGGAGTCGGGCGCAGGTTGTAACCATATACTGTACCGGAAACTTTCACGCTTTCTCCTTGCAGCACTGGACGGCCGTCCGCATCATCCTGAGCAATTTCAGCGAGCGTACGTGGTGTGTAGCATTTTACCTGCAATGCCACGCGGGCATCAGAGCAGTTGGAAGCATCACACACACGATAGAACATAGTGTCATTGCCGCAGAAACCCTGGCTGGACACATAGGAAATGGTATTGTCGGCATTCACCGTCGCCGTACCGTGCGCTGGCGGTGTTTGAATGGTAACGCTCGTCACCGGATTCGGCAGCAGGTCATTAGCCAGCACGTTAATATTTTGTTGAATGCCAGTAGTTACGGTTACAAAGTCGTTGGTCGCCGCAATGGTATTGCCGCCTGTACAACCTGATGCCGCGCCAGGATTTGCTTTTACCAGAAAACCATTGATGGTCACACCCACCGGCGTTTGAGCCGCCTGCCAGTTGACCGGCAGCGAGTTGTCAGAGGTCGGGTCGCAAAGTACCAGCGAAGAACCTTGTCCATTGGCGTCCAGCGGCCAGGGCGCTACGTTCTTATAATCAACATAGTCCATAACAGTGCCGTTGGCATCACGAAGTTCGATGTCTTCGCCGCCATTGGTCAGGGCATCCATCGCGCCCCAGGCGAGTGCAGTTTTATTGAAAACGTTTTGCATGGCAGCCGGCGATTTGGCAATCAATACATATTGACCGGAGCCGATTGACGTGCCTGCCGGGAATACATAGGTAAAGCCTTGCGTAATGTTCCAGCCGCTTACATCTATACTATTATTGCCAGTGTTGAGCAGTTCGATATACTCCAGTGAATCGGTGCCGCTTTCAGGTGGGTTGTACATGATTTCGGGAATCACGACCTGCGCTTTTGTCAAGCTCGTCATGAATAGGCCCACTAAAAGCAAAAGGGTTAATTTTTTCATGTTTGAAATTGGAAAAAGTTGAAAAATCAATTCAGGAAGCCGGACCAACAATTACAGGGATGATGAAAAGCGCATTCCTGAAAGGCGTTCAGATTTCCGTTGCAAAAATAGGGCTGCTTTTTCGTTTTTGGCGCATTCTGTGCAAACACTTAATTCAAACATTATGTTGAATCTTCCTACATTCGCCCCGTAAACCGCAGTTATGCTCAAACGCCTCCATATACGCAACTACGCGCTCATCAACGAACTCGAGATCGCGTTTTCAGACCACCTGACCATCATTACCGGCGAAACCGGCGCGGGTAAGTCCATTCTGCTGGGCGCCCTCGGATTAGTCATGGGCGAACGCGCCGACAACAAGGTGTTTTACAATGACACCGAAAAATGTGTTATCGAAGCATTTTTCGAAGTAAAAGCCTATGATTTGCAGTCGTTTTTTCAGGAAAATGAATTAGATTACGACGACGAGGTCGTGATTCGCCGCGAACTTTCACCCGCCGGAAAAAGTCGCGCGTTTGTCAATGATACGCCTGTCAACAACGCAGTGCTGCAACGATTAACCGACAGCCTGATTGACCTGCATCAGCAATTCGATACGCTGGACATCCATAATGTCAACTTTCAGTTGCGCATGATTGATGCCCTGGCCGACAATCAACCCCTGCTGAAGGAATATCAACAGCATTATCGCCAATACGCCCACGACCGACGCAGGCTGGCCGAACTGGTGGATATGAATGAAAATGGTTCGAAGGAAATGGAGTTTCTGACTTTCCAACTCAACGAACTTCAAAAAGCGGAATTGCGCCAGGGCGAAGTGGAACAACTCGAACGGGAAGA
>JADZBJ010000074.1 GCA_020852155.1 Saprospiraceae bacterium
GATACCACTCAACCAGGGTTCGTACTTGACATAATCGCCCAGGCCGTTTTGTGTGCCATCCACATTGAGCATAATTTGCTTGCCCTCTGCGCCCTTGCTGACGCCATTGTATTTACCTGCAAGCCGCTTGCGACCCAGGTTGAGCGTTACGTTATCCAGATCGTTGACTTCGATGCCGTCTTGCGCCACAAATTCGCTTGGCCAGCCTTCAACACCTGCGGGCGGCGTGAAATGCAAAATGCCTGTGGCAGGATTATATTCCAGTTTGGATGGTTGGTTGTCAAAGCCCTCCGTCATTATTTCAAGGGTGTTGGCTCCTGTGGATTTTACGATACCGATGCCGGCATCCGACAGGCAACTGGTAAAAATAACGGTGTCTTTGCTGGCAAAAATCAACTCACTGCACGAAATATTGCCCAATGTATCGGCAACGTTTGCATTGAAAAGTGCATCATGGAATGGCTTGGAAACCCAATAGCGGTGACTCAGAATAGATGAAGCGTCGGAAGCGGGTTGTTGCTGCGGAGCAGGCGCTGGATTTTGGCAGGATTCTGTGAAAAATGCCAGGACAGTGATCGCAAGTGCGAGGAAAGATTGGAATTTCATGTAAGAAAAAAGGATTGAGATGGTCTTTATAATATGTCTGTGATTTTCATATTGGGCTCAAAACGGTACGTTTTAAATCATTTTTACCGTTTTTACCTCAATCAGAAAATCCCGGACAAGCGCTAAGCGCAGCTAATCTAATTGAATTTCAAAATTCAAGTCATCTCAGTCAGAAATTCATGCTCACAAAGTGTCGTGAAATTTAATAGCCAGCGCAAAGTAGTTTTGAACGAATCAGACTTGTAAATGTTTGAAAATCAGGAAAATCAATCCTTTAAGTCTTCCAAACAACTTGACTTTTGACACAGATTCGTTAAATTTTTTATTTGTTTTTTGCGCTTCCGGCAATTTTGATTTCTATTGTTGCGTTTCAAGATTGGCACGATAATTTCCTGTATTTTCATGCCAATCCAAAATTTTAGTAACCAAATCACAGGTATTATGAATATAATCCTTCTTTTTTCCGCCTCCCTTTTACTGATTCCCTTACCCCAATCGGACACTCCGGTCAATTCATCCACCAAAAATGACGACCCGAAAATGTGGACAACCGCCGATATTGTCTATCGCGGTGAAGTATTGAACCTGCAATTTGGAGCGCCTCATGCCTCGCGTTTGGGCGTTATTGATCCTGACGGTCATTTTTACTACATCATTTATCCGGGCGATTGCGCCGCCGATGGTTTAAAACCGTTCCTCAGCAGCGAAGCCTTTGCCTGGTACACCTCCGTCAAAATCAATACCACTGATTTTCAAGCCGATCCTTATACTTACGGGGTGACGCAAAACCAGACAGTTTTTACGAAAACAGGCACATATCGCTTCTTGTTGGGCGATAACCTGCACACTGACGATGAGCATTCGGTGACCATCCTGAATGTTCAATATTATCACACGCCACGTCCGCAACCCGAAAAAAAGACCGCTATTGCGAGGGCTTGACAGGCATACGGATAACCTTGAAGTACGCTGTTTCTTCCAGTAACTGTCCGTTGTTCAGACATGCTTGAGTAAAACTTAATTCAGGCTGATTCATCCCGTTTTTTTCATAGGATTTTTCAATGAAAAAAACGGGATTTTTTATTTCTACAATCTTGTAAATCAGTGAATTATCACGATTGGTTTCCCTGTTGACCACCCAGTCAAGCGGCAAAGGCGGATAAGTTTTAGTCAAAAAACTGGCCTGCGGAAATGACGGCAAGGTTTTAAAATTCGGGCCGTATTTCAGAGAAAGTTGCTTCAAATCCTGATACAAACCCGCTGTTTCAGCATTGCTGTAAATACCAGTTAGCGACGGAAATATCCCGCCCAGGTGATAGGTCATTTCGCTGCGGCGACCGTCGCGGTACACAAACTCATATCCAACCCGAAATGTCAGCAACAAGCCCAGCATGGCCCAGCCAATTTTATCGGCCCACTGTTGCCGCACAGGCAGGCGTCGGCTGATTTCCAGGGCTGCCCAAATCCAGGGCGTCGTCAATAAAATGGGCAGGTTATAGCCCCAACTAATCGCTGCGGCCCAACTGACGGACAGCATGGCTGCCAACCAGATGCGGCCGTTTTTCAATTCATATAGCGCAAGCGCCGCTGCCAGCCAAAAGAAAGTTCTCGACTGGGCAAATGCCGCAGTATGCTCCTGGCGCATCCACACAACGACGACATAACTCAGCATAGCGGCTGCCAACCAGCCGCGCCACACCCAGGGGATAATGTTGCTTGCTGGCGTTTTTCGTGAAAAATGCCAGCCGACTGCTCCCAGGGCGATGATACTCGGTAAGGCAAATGCCGGCGTTATCCGAAAATAATCCAGTATGCCGTGTTGAAAGGCTTGTCCGCCTTGTGCCGCGCCAAAATTCATCTGCACAAACCCTTGCACAACGCCGTTCATGACAAGCCACGCATAAAACGACCCCGTTACAACCGCCATTCCTGAAATACCTTTCAGCAGCGCTTTCCAGTCCATGCGTGCATAACCGTCGTGCCACAGCCAAATCCAAGGGAAAACTCCCGCCAAGGGCCAGAAACTTTGTTTGCAAAGCAAAGCGCCAGCCAGGGCAACGCCAGATAGGACAAAAGTCCTTCGTTGCGCCAGATAAATACTCAGCACCGCCAACAGGATGCCGTCGTTGGTGTGCCATGACGCCGGTGCATTGCTGTGTGTGGAAACGATAAATCCGAGCAGTGCCAGTTGCCACCGCCTGACGCCCGTGGTCAGTACGGCAGCGCCTAACCACGAGTACAAGGCAATTTGCCAGTAAAAAAGCCAGCGCTCGCCTAGGATACTCCACTGATCCGGCAGCAGCATCAGTTGAGCCGCCCGGTGCCACACCGGAAAAGGCGGCCTGACGTAAATAATGTCGCCATATAATTGCTTCCCTTGCAAAACCTGCCAGGCCAATCCGGTCAGAAAACCGTCGTCGGTTTCATTGATGCCATACGGCGCGTAATAGAGGCAATAGCCTGTCACGATACTGAAAAACAGGACTTTCCAGATCAAGGATGCCGTTACACCTGTTTTCATGGCACAACCAATCGCTGACGCTGTAAGGAGGTGAATTTGGCATCGCCGAATGACGCCGGGTTGATGCGCGCCATACGCGGGTCTGAAATAGCGTCTTTGCTCAGGTAAACTTTTCCGCCTAATGGCCAGAGCAGTGCGTCCAGTTCGGCAATGAGCGCTGCCATGCCTCGCGTGCGCGGGAAGTCCAGCGCCAGTGAGTAGCCTTCAAATGGAAATGAGTTTACGGCCCTGGGATGTGGCGCGCCGTGGCGTTTAAGCACCGTTAAAAAAGGTGTTTCGCCGTGTTTTTTGATCAATGCTGCCGCAGCATCGAGGGCCACGACTGCATTTTGCTGGGGTATGCAAAAATGATATTGAATAAAGCCCCTGGCGCCATAAAGCCTGTTCCAGTTGGCAATAGCATCCAGCGGATAGAAATACTGGTCAAATCCGACTACTTGTGAAGCGGTCGGGTTTTTCCTGAAATAATATTCATTGTAAGCCCCGATAGACAGCGAATTGAGCAAGCCGTTGGGCGCAAAAAAGGGCACTTTCCAGGATACGTCATTGCTGATGTTATCCAGATGTGGCTGAGTGTCATGTTCCGCGAAGTGAACCGCCCCGCGAAGGGTAGGGCGACTGAAATCAACCCACGCTGCGGCGTAGGACGTTGACCTGTTTTCTTCAAATGTTTGTACAAAATCCTGCATGGTTGCCTTGGCCAATCGCACCGTGCGTTGTTGCATTCGTGTTGACGCAATGCGCCGCAGTTGTATGCGCGCAGACAGGATCATGCCCGTCCAGCCCATGCCGCCGCAGGTTTGCCAGAAAAGCGCAGCATTTTGTTCCTGGGAACAAGTGACGATGGTGCCGTCGGCCAGCGCCAGTTCAAAGTCAATCAGGTGATGAGAAAAACACCCTTCGGTCGGATGGTTTTTCCCGTGTACATCACTCGCAATAGCGCCGCCAATACTGATCCAGCGAATGCCGGGTGTGACGGCAAAAAACCACCCGGCGGCAGTAATCATGGGCAATAAATCAGCGAGCAAAACACCGGCTTCGCAGTCAACGATGCCATTTTCCTGGTCAAAATGCCGTATTTTGTTCAATCCCAGGCTACTCAGCACTGTTTGGCCCAAAGCGGCGTCGCCATACGCTTTACCGTTGCCTCTAAGGGTCAGGGCGTCGTTTTGTTGAATCAGTTGTATGACTTCAGCCCGATTTTCAGGCTTGAAAACGGTAGCGTTGGAAAGGGTAGGGTAGTTGGCCCATCCGGCGATTGTCGTGCGTTCAGTTTGCATCGCTTTTTTTTAATAGTGGTCGGAGTTTAGGGCGTAAAACAGGATCAAAAACCTGTCGCAGATGACCTTCGACGAGGTATACAGCCTGTTGGTTTTTCAACATAAACCAGGTGCCTTTTCGGCCATCGGGCAAGGTCATTTCATAACCTAATTTGAAATGCTCTGAACGGCCGCTGTTCGTTTTTAAACTCACCTGGATGGCCGATTGTCCGAGGCCCAACGTGTCGGGCCAATGCGTCCGCAGCACCTTTAACGCCTTGATCTGACGGAGCGTTGACAATATGTTTTTCATATCTGCACTGCCGCCCGTTGAGTCGAGCGACATGGGCGAGCGTTCCTGTTCTTCTGCTACCCAGGCCATGTCCGTTTTGACTAATTGTAATTCCGGCAAGCCTGTTCTTTGGATGCCGATATGTTCCACTGATAAATATTCATCGGGCAACAAGGGCTTTTCAGGCGAATCACGCCATTTCCAGGGCGCTTGCCGAATGAGCAACCCGATCAATAAGGTCAGGAAAAAAAGTAAAAAAAGGTGTTTTCGTTTCAAAATATACCCGGATTTAAGTGGTTTTGAAGAATGGCAGGATTGATTTTCCTGATTTTCAATGATTT
Source organism: Saprospiraceae bacterium (assembly GCA_020852155.1). Lineage (GTDB taxonomy): Bacteria > Bacteroidota > Bacteroidia > Chitinophagales > Saprospiraceae > M3007. The sequence goes on from JADZBJ010000074.1 coordinate 5,020, forward strand.
ACAGA
>JADZBJ010000075.1 GCA_020852155.1 Saprospiraceae bacterium
AAACCTGAAACTGACCCTGTTGCTGTCGCTGCTTTTCGGCCTGATGCAGGTCGTCGCCTGGGTTTGGCTTTTTCAGAACAATATTCACCTGAACAGTTCGACCACTACGGGATTTCTGTATGTCATTTCGTTTGTCCACCTGGCCCACGTCATTGGCGGCATGCCTTTTTTATACCAGTTTTACCGGACGGCTAAAAAACGCATGGTAGATCCGGTCACGGTGCTGGTCTATTTTTCAGACCCGGAAAAGCGCCTGAAACTTCGGTTATTGACTATTTACTGGCATTTTCTGGATGGTTTATGGATTTATCTGGTGTTGTTTTTTGGGATTAATCAGTTGATATGAATTACCTTGTTGCGATAAATCAGACACGCATTTAATTCGATATGAACTATGCGTATCCTACTCACTTTCTGCTACACATTGTTTCTGTTCCTACAGGGCATTGCTCAAAATAGCCAATATTCAAGACCACAATTAGACAGCCTCTATATTCTAGGACTTGAACTTTTTAAAACGGGCCAAAACACGCAAAGTGCAGAAATCCTACTAACTGCCTGCAAAGCATTTAACCTACAGAATCATCAAGATTCAATCCTTTATGGCAACATATTGCACTATCTGGGCTCCGATTATATCGCTTTAAAAAAAAACGATGACGCTTGGCATTACCTGACTCAGGCATTGAACCTTCGCTACATTGTACCAGGCCCCAGCCACCCTGATTACGCCAAAACCTTGAATAACATCTCCAATCTGGCCATGAATATGGATAAATTGGACGAAGCGGAGTCGTATGTCATACAGGCACTCATCATCAAGGCAAGAAATCCGGGAAAAGATAATGGCCTGGATTACAGCAAGTCGCAAAGCATACTAACGCAGATACTTTTAAGGAAAGGTAAATATGAGCAGGCTGATTCTGTCGCAACAGATTACATATTGCGTATTGAAAGATTTGTGGACACTTCAAGTTGGCCCTACGCCAGAGCAATAAGCCTTCAAGCGGCCGTCAAAACACGTCTGTATGACATAGAATCCGCCAAAAACCTCTACGACCGAGCATTGTACATTACAAAAAGAACAGGAGAAAACACACCTGAATATCTGTCAGTTTTGCTTAATATTGGTCAGATTTATGCTAAATCAGGTCTACATGCAGCGGCTGAAAAACAGCAACAAGCAGCCGTTGACCTGGCATTGAATTTACGCGGTAAAAATTCAGAAGAGTACGTTCTGGCACTGAGCAATCTGGGATATATTTTATTGCATCAGGGGCGTGTAAATCAGGCTTTGCCGATATTGCATGAATCGCGAAAACTGGCAGAATCTGTTTTTGGCCTTCATAATACAGAAACCCTTCGCATTATAGGTAATCTCGGCTCAGCATATTATTATCTAGGAGATTTTTCACGCGCAAAACCACTGCTTGAAGAGCACTGGCAACTGATTGAGACCACTCAAAGGAGAGATGAGGAATATTTCAATGCCATGCACAATTATGCACGCCTGCTTCATACGCTTCGAGACTATACATCGGCAGAGCATCTATATTTAAGATCTGAAAATGAATATAACCAAGCCTCACCTGCCAAATTCATTGCATTACATAGTAATCTAGGACAGTTATATATTGACATGGGCAGGTTAGATCAGGCAGAAGTGCGCTTGAAAAAATCATTACAACAAATGGAAGCAGATAATTCGAGGTTTACAGCCCAGCACCTGTCTGTTTTCTCAGATCTTGTATATATTTCTTACTTAAAAAAGGACACGTTTGGGATTTTACAATATGCTCAAAAAGGACTAAACTATCTTCAAAACCGGCTTCCTGCTGACATATCCTTTTTGTCCGAAACCGAATTATATGATGTCTCCAACTTTGCATTTGACCAATATAACCGTTATTTTGAAATAGCCAAGGCTATTAATGAGCCACAGTTAAATACCATATGCCTTGAATATCAACTATTTGTTAAAAATTTTGTATTGGACTATACAAAAGCCATCAGGCAAAAGGCAAATGAGACAAATGATAAATCCAAAAGAGCGGCCTGGACATCCGCCAGCCGTCGTTATGCCGCAGCAATTGATAACACTACGGATCCAAAAAAGATTGAATCATTGCGAGCAAATTTTAACGCACAGGAAAAGCAATTACTGGGCACTATAAAGATTGAGCGTACTGCCAGTCTTCAAGCAATTATAAATGCCCTAAAAACCGATGAAGCCTGCATAGAATTTGTGCGATATAACGATGATAAAGGCCAATTCAGCTACCTGGCTTTTGTCATTACCTCAACCAATGCGACGCCCAGCCTTGTCGATTTGGGGAAGGAAAGTATTTTTGAAAGCCTGACAGGTCAGGGTGCGTTTCCATTCGCAGACAATTATGGCAAATCTGGCCAGACAGATTTGTTTAAGCAGCTGATTGCACCGCTTTTACCTCATTTAACCGGAATTAAAACGATATGGTGCTCTGCAACTGGCTTGTTACATGAAATCAATCCGAGCGCGATAAGTATGCCTAATGGCAATATTTGTGGCGACCGATTCCATTTTCACCTTATTAGCAACAATAGTAGCCTTGTGAGCCGATCAAAGCCTCGTTTTACATCTCCGACCCATGCTGTTCTGGCTGGCGCAGTTGATTACGGGAAAAAGATATCAAATCTGGCTATCCCGGCAGAGCCACTTCCCTACGCCCGAGGCACGATGCAAACGGCCAAGAGATTGCTCGAAACTGCTGGCGCAGCGGTATCGTTCTTGTCGGATACTTCTGCAACAGAAATAAATATAACCAAAGCGTGCGCTACAACCGACGTTGTAGACTGCATAAACTTCTTCAGCCACGCTTATTATCATCGCGATTCATCTATTCAGGAACCACACTTAAGCGGAATGAGCAATCCGATTCCATACAGGCCTAATCCGCTAGAATATGTAGGTATAATAGTGTCCAATGCTAATAATTTTCTATCCCGAAATAAAGAAATCATGGATAACGGCTTACTAAACGGAATAGAGATCAGCCAACTCAACCTGAAAAACAATCAACTGGCATTTGTAACAGCGTGTTCAACCGCAAAAGGTGATATTGCTTCCAACGAAGGCATTTGGGGACTGGCGCGCGCATTTCGCCTGGCCGGGAGTCAGTATATCATACTTACACTCTGGCCCGTCAGAGACGATCATGCCAGTTTTTTTGTGGAGTCATTTTATCAGCACTGGTTGGCAGAAAAACGCAATATTCCTGAAGCATTTGAAGCCGCGCAACGAGAGGCTATGATACGCAACCCAGACCCTCATTACTGGGCAGGTTTTGTACTTTGGGAATAAACCTTCGCAAAATGATGCGCTGGATGGAAGCGATTGGTCAAGCATTTCCCCTGTAATGTCCTGAATTCAACAGATGTATCCTGATTACATTTGATCAAAGCCAACAACAAAAGGTACTCGGCTTTTTCTGCATGAGTTATACTTGACTTCAGTCTGCTCGCTCGTTTGGCATATTTAATAGCCAGAGTACAGTCATTCAACAAAAATGCAGCGTGTGCAGCTATCCAATTTGCCATGTTGTACTGCTGATGATCGGGAGTTATTTGACGCATTAAAGTAAGTACTTCTGCATATTGCTTTTGTCCAAAAGCCTTTTCAAGCGCTGTCAATTCAACTACCGGGGCACCTTCGGCCATGTAAGTGCCCGCCCCTACCGAATAGGCCAGTTCTTCTTGATAATAAGATGCTATGAGGGAGTCAAGGTTTTTGTTGACAGATTGGGCCGTTTTTTTATGATTCAAAGGCTGTATACGGTCCATCATATTCGCAGCCTTATCAGATTCGCCATGAGGAAGGCTATCCGGCACCTGTGCAGCCGGAACAGGTTGAGATTTTAAAGGATCGGATGTCGCTGTCTGGCGATGTAAAAAAAACAACAATAATCCGGTGGTTATTGCAGCAAAAGCAAGTCCCAAAACAATGATCCAAATGATCTTTCGCTTTTTTGCTTTTCGGGCCTCGGCAATCGCAACTGCTTGAAGCGCCTGATGGAAAGCATAGGCCTCTTTATCCCGTAATGACGGGCCAATTTTTTGACGCAAAGCGACCTGCCTGGCCAAATCGGAATCGGCTGCCATTGTTTGCTCAAAATCAGCGCTTTCCGCAGCGCTCATATCGCCATCGAGATAGCGTTGTATATCTTCAGAATCCGGCATGGCTCATTTGTCGTTAAAATAAATTTGGTTTTAGAAACCGTTTTAAAACTGTTTCTAAGAGGTTGTTAATCACATGATTTCATTGTCGCCTTCCATCATTTTCAGGAGGGTATTCATGCACCTTAACCGCTGTTGTCGTGCGGTATTTGCATCTTTAATAGCCATTATTTCAACAATTTCCCCATACGAATAACCATCACTCCACAGCGACAGTAACTGTCGGCAAGGGTCGCCAAGTTTATCCAAATATTTATACAATCGTTGTTTGAATTCTACAATTTCAAGTAGTTCAAGAATAGATGGATCAGGTATAAATAACCTGAGATCCTCCGGTGTGACAGTATTCCCCCAATATTTTAGACGGCGCAGTTCATTATACCATTGGTGCTTGATAATTTCGATCAACATCCCGTAATAGTTATCATGCTCGGAACAACCCGTTATACGGGTTTTTTGCCATACCGCAGTAATGCCGACACTCAGAAAGTCCTTCCATAGATGCCTGGGGACTTTTAATGACTTCTGATATGCGAATACAGGAGGGCGTACCAGTTTATACAACCTGGCCAGGTTAATTTCATTCAACGGGCAAAAAGCCGCCTTGAATACTGAATTTGTAATCTGCTGCTCACTCATTTACGGGATAAAGGTATTTTTTTTTCCATTGTTGGTAACGTTTTGAGGACTCAGGGTATTACTGCCTTGAAGCCTCATTTGTGCTTCATTTCCCTGCTAAACACCCGCCAGTCAAACATTTTTTTTGTAAAAAACAAGGTAAAAATGAAAAAAACATTCCTTCCCTTCATTGCTTTCGTGCTGATAACCAGCATTTTTTTCGCCTGTCAGAAAGAATCTACCTTGCCTGACAACTTGAATACCGATAAAAACCCGGTCATAGGAACTGACGACCGTGCGAGTTACGTCATTCCGGCTGGTTCAATCAACGCCTTGGCCGCAGCACTTCAAGATTACAGTACTGTCATTTTGGCGCCGGGCATACATACTGAAGATGGGCCTGTTACTGTCTCTGGCTATAAGAAAATAATTGGCCAGGATGGCGCCGTACTTAGGGTAAACACAACGCCGTTTGTCAATCCTGAAGTCCCCCTGCAGGTAGCATTACATTTGGATCATGCTTCAGGATCCGCAGTGCACGGGTTGATTATTGAATCTTCAACTCCTGTAGGCGGAACTGGTATTCTGGTTGAAAACTCCACCAAAGTTTCCATTCAAAACTGTAAACTTAGAAATTTCCAATTCAGTATCCTGGTCGAAAAATCCCCTCTGGTTAATATCCATCAAAACATTATCGAAGCCAGTACGGCATGGCAAACCGGCGAAATTTCGGAAGGTCACGGTATCGTGATTA
>JADZBJ010000076.1 GCA_020852155.1 Saprospiraceae bacterium
GAACTAAGGTCAGTACCACTCACCACCACGCCGAGGCTATCGCAGGTGATTTCGGGCAATTTCATATCTGCTCCTATGTAGCGATTGGCCAGGCGAATCTGTTTAATGAGGGTATCAGCGCAAGGATCGCCCGGCTCGGCTATCAACGCTATCTGATAAATGCCCGTATCCGGAAAAGTATGCAGCGGTGAATATTCCGTACTCTGCGGCCCGTTAACGTCCGGCCAGTTGAAATACCACTGATAATTGGCTGTATTATCGCCTGCATTGTTAAACAAAACAGACAAAGTATCGCACACTACTTCTGGTGTAAAGAATGCTGCTACCGGCTGGCCACAATCGGCTACATTGTATTGAAAATCGCGCCTTGTGGTCGAAATCAGTTGCCCTGCGCGGTATTCATCAACGCAGACGCCTACAACAAAATTGCCCAAAATACTCGGTATGCCAGTTAGCAGGCCGGTAATAGAGTCAATTTTGAGCGGCACGACGCCACCCATGAGGTTTTGCAGGCTATAAGGCGGGTTGTTCCAAACCAATTCAGAGTAAGGGCCGGGTAGGGGAGGGTTGGGGCGGGATCTGGTCGAATCAGGTCCGTTTAAGGGCGTACACAAACGATAGCGCAACACATCTCCGTCGGCATCAAAGGCAGAATGGTCAAAATTGATCGGAATATTGGCGCAAATGGCCACATCTGGCCAACTTTTAAAACGCGCTCCGGTATTACAAGTCAGCAATGACTGATCACTGATGTTGGCCGTGTAGGAAATACCCGTATTAAGCGGATCCGGTAAATTTTTGATCAGATTATTGCGGCAACAACGTTGATAAACCAGCGTATAACCGCCCGTTTTAAAAGGTAAATTAACGACCTGCGTGTATGTCGTGCGATGCACACAAACATTGGGCGGTATTTGCAAACAGGGATCGCTCAGCACTATCGGCAACGTATCATTTCCATTGGTCGCGCTGCTCCAGGGTAACGACAGTTTTTTGACCAGATTCCATTGTGCATCGTACACGCCGATGATAGCCGGATTATCAAACCAGGGATCTCCTGTGTAGCAGTCTCTGTAAATATGCAGTTTGACTTCGTAATTGGAGTTTCCCAGACACCGATAAGTGATTTCGCCGCCAACGATGTGCGTTGCAGCCAATTTATGGGTAAACACCCCGACAAAGAAGAAAAATACCCAGAATAGACCCTTCATGTTTTCGTCTGTACCGGCGGGATGGATGCGCCGGATTATACTTGTGAAACGGCTTCAGTAGCCCAGTATTTTGAGCATGGAATCTGAATCCTGCTCCTGAAAAATTTCCCAGTCCACAAATTCGCCGTAATAATTTCGGTCAATCAGGATGTGGCGCGGCGCCGGGAGGAGGCAGTGCTTTAATCCTCCATATCCGCTGAGCGACTCCTGATATGCGCCCGTATGGAAAAAACCCAGGTAAAGCGGGTCTTCTTTTTCTTCATCGTAGGAAGGCAAGTACACCTGATTGATGTGCGCTTCGGAATTGTAATAATCCGCATTATCGCAACTGATACCGCCGATATTCACGCGTTGGTACTCTTTGTTCCAGTGATTGATAGGCAGCAGAATAAAGCGCTCTTTAATGCCCCACGCATCGGGTAGGGTATTGATGAGCGAATTGTCCAGCATGTACCATTCTTCCGCGTCATTCTGTTGTTTTTTGCCAATAACGGAAAAAATCGTTGCGCCGCTTTCGCCGACGGTGTATTTACCGAATTCAGAGTAAATATCCGGCTCAGGCACTCCCTCGCTGTCGCAATATTCCTTGATCATGCGAATGATTTCGCTGACCATGTATGAGTAATCGTATTCAAAACCCAGCGAATTGCGAATTGGCATACCGCCGCCGATATTCAGGCAGGTTAGGGTAGGGCAGATCTTCCGAAGTTGGCAGTAGGTTTTGATGCCTTTTTTGAGTTCACTCCAGTAGTAAATCGTGTCTTTAATGCCCACATCTACGAAAAAATGGAGCATTTTGAGTTCAAATTTCGGATTTACCGCGATTTTTTCCTTGTAAAACGCCAAAACTTCACTTTGTCGAATGCCCAACCTTGAGGTGTAAAATTCAAAATTTGGCTCCTCCTCGGTGGCCATACGGATGCCGATATTGCATTTTTCGGCTTTTACCAGTTCGTCGTAATGGGCCAGTTCCGTGGCGTTATCACAAACCGGAATGACATTGACAAAGCCTTCGTTGATCAGTCGGGCAATGCGTTCGGCGTAAGCGCGAGGCTTGAATCCGTTGTTGACGATGGTCGTGCCTTTGTTGATTTTTCCTTGCTTGTACAGCCGCCAGATCAACTCAATATCAAAAGCGGAAGACGTTTCGAGTTGTGTGCCATTTTCCAGCACTTCATTCAGAATAAAGGCAAAATGCGAACTTTTCGTACAGTAGCAATAGGTGTATTTGCCGTTGTAGTTATGCCGTTGTATAGCATCACGGAACAATTTTCGGGCCGTCTGGATTTTTTCTCCAATTTTGGGCAAATAGGTCAATTTCAGTGGTGTTCCGTATTTCCTGATGAGTTCATACAGGTCAATTTCATTGAACAACAACTTGTGATCTTTCAGGCTGAATCCGTCCTGGGGAAAATCAAAGGTCTGTGCGACCAGATCGTAATAAGTATTCTTCATTAAAAGACTGAACGATAGCGGTAGTTTCTGTGACAAAAAATCGGACAAATTTAGATGGCATTTCCATAGCGTTTCATTTTTTTTGTATTTAACATAATATAAATTATGGAAAAAATATTTAACCGTTTAAATGGTTATTTGTTGAATCGGTTATTTGTTGAGTTGGTTTTCACACAGTTTTTATCAAATAACCAAATAACCGATTCAACAACTCCACAAATAACCAACCACTCAAACCATCTTTAACTGTAAAACCGCCTTATAGGCATTAGGTTCATCCTCAATGATGAGGTTGTGATTTTCGGGATAAAGAATATCCAGCCTGTGCCGGACATTGACCAGCCCGATACCGCCGCTGCGAGGATGTCCGCTGCGCGGCAAATGATTTTCCTTGCTGTTTTTGATGCTGAATTCGAGGTCTTCGCCATGCACGGCCAGGTGAATATGTACAAAACCGCCGCCTTGTACGTGATGGTTCAGGCCGTGCTTGAAACTGTTTTCCAAAAACGGCACAAACAACAGCGGTGCGACTAATTGATCGCTCACATGCCCGTCAACGGTCAGCGTAATATCTGCCTCCTTGGGCTGGCGTAGCCGTTCCAGATCGAGGTAGTTGTTGATGTACTGAATTTCCTTGCTCAGCAGTACGCGCTTTTCATTGCATTCGTACAGCATATAACGCATGATTTCCGACAATTTTAGCACAATTTCAGGCGCTTTGTCGCTTTTTTTCAGCGTCAGGGCGTACAAATTATTCAGGGTATTAAACAGGAAGTGCGGGTTGATCTGGCTTTTCAGAAACCTCAATTCGGATTGCATGGTTTGCGTCAACAATACCTGCTTTTCGGTTTGATACCGCCACCAGTCCATGATAACCCGTAACACCGTGGAAACCAGCGTGACAAATACATTACCGATGAACACGTTGGTCTGTTGTTCGACAAGCCGTTCGCGGTAAAGCGGCGCGTCGTCGAATTTGATGTACAACACCAAAACCTCAATCGGCGTCATGATGGCCGAGACCGCCAGTACCAATCCGAGGTAAATAAGCGCCTGTCTGGCCAAATAATTCGGAATAAGGTACAGCAGATTGAAATAAACCAGCACCGCATAGAAGGCAAGCCCTATGAGTTCGTTGCTCAGGGTGAACCACCACCCTACCCCATCCAGTTTGGCGCCACGCAACATGACAGCAAACAAAACGATCCAGAACAGGCTGTGGTAAACCACCCTTTTGCTTAAAAACCTATAAATGGCATCGAGAAAATTCCTTGCTGTCATACTTTTTTCGGTTCTTTGGTAAATTTGGGGGCTTTTTATACCAGGATTTAAGATTGATTTTCCTGATTTTCAGTGATTTACAGAGCGGATTATATCTAAATTAAAGATTTTTCAGGTTTTTAGCATTGATTTCCCTGATTTTCAAGGGATTTTATGCAGTGCATTATAGCATTAACAAAGAACCGGGTCTGATATAAAACGGTGCGTTTTTTTAGATAAAATCCACGACCTTAAGGACGAAGATGAGATGACAAGCCGTGAGGTTCGCTTACTTTTGCCCGATTTTTGGCATGCACCACACAGATGCGATTCAACAGGATTCATGAGGCAAACTTTTAGAAGATTAATTCCCGCGCATTTGCGCTTTTTACTGGCAGTTCATGCCATTCTGCTGGTTATATATTCTGTATTCAGGTCCATTACGCTCGTTTACAATCGTCCCAGTTTTCTTTTTCAAGCCGATAGCAGTTTATCGCTACGCCAGGCCTTCCGGATTGGTCTTTTGTTTGATATTACAGTAGCGACCTACGCGCTTTTTCTGCCCTATTTATTGTTGTCTATTGCGTGGATTTGGCCGCCCAAAAACGAACGAATTTTCCGTTTCGTACGCTTGTATTGCACCGCAGCCATCATTATTTCATTGATTATTTGCGCTGCCGATATACCCTATTTCAATTTCTTCAATTCCCGACTAAATACGGCCGCCGTTGCTTTTAAAAACCTTGGACAATCCTTCCGGTATATCACACGAGAGCCAAAATATTACCCGTTTATCCTGATTAGCCTGGTGGTTATCTGGGGCGCCGGGAAAGTTGTCAAGCGCCTTTGGAACCGCCCCCCCTCCCCTGCCGAGTTCAGTGTTCGCGAAAAACTTACGGCAACCGGCCTGGCGTCATTGTTGGTGCTATACGGACTTTGGGGCGGCCCAAAACCCAAAAGGCCGGATATGAAAAGCGCCATTTTCAGCACAGACGGTTTCATGAATCAATTGACGCTCAATCCGGTACAAACCTGGTTTGATTCGTATTTTGATTTTAATATATATGCTTCAAGCCTCGATGAATCTTTCAGGTTGGTCAAAAAGACCTTGAATGTCAGCGACGATGGCCGCACTATATCCAGGGAGCATGATTATCAGGAAAGTGCAAAAAAAATGAATGTCGTGCTCGTTTTGATGGAAAGTATGAGCGCCGACAAAATGGGCATATACGGAAACAGCGCCAATTTGACGCCCGGTCTGGATTCGTTGGCCAAACGCAGCATTTGGTTTGACCAATTCTTCTCGAACGGTATTCACACCAATGCCGGCATTTACAGCTCGCTGTATAGTCTGCCAATCATGATGATGCAGCACCCGATGACCAATGGTAAATCTGAATACGTAAAATTCAACGGACTGCCCTCCACCCTGAAACAAAGCGGTTACCAAACGGCATTTTTCTGTACGCACCCCAAAACCTTCGACAACCTGGATATTTTTCTGATGCGCAATGGTTATGATCTCGTCAGCGACCAGTTTGATTATCCTGTTTCAGAAGTGACCAACTCCTGGGGCGTCAGCGATGAGTCTTTATTGAATCACGCTTACGAGCACCTCGATAGTGTGGCAAAAGCGCCCGGCGGGAAACCTTTTTTCTCAACCATTCTGACGATTACGGCGCACCCGCCATTTACTATTCCAACCTGGACGAAATTCAAGCCTCGCAGCACTAACCCGGTGGATATTACTTATGAGTATGCGGACTGGTCGTTGTCGAATTTCATGAAGCGATGCGCCACCACATCCTGGTATAAAAACACCATTTTTGTGTTTGTTGGCGACCACGGCGTCAATTTGCAATCGCCGATTGATGTGCCATTGTCTTACAATCACGTTCCCTTGATCATTCACGCGCCGGGCGTTTTCAAACAGCCGCAGCAACGGCATGACCTGGGTAATCAGACTGATATTTTCCCGACCATCATGGGTTTGATTCGGCAGGATTACGTTCAGAGCACGCTTGGGCTGGATTTATTTCGGGAAAAAAGGCCCTATGCTTTCTTTTCGCAGGACCATAAAATGGGCGTCATTGACGGTGATTTTCTATACGTCGCCCGAAAGTCAGGTTGTGAGTCTTTATACACTTACAAAACCGGAACCTACACCGACGTGAGTCAAAATTACGCAGCGCGGATGGATAGTATGCGCAATTTCGCCTGTGCGCACCTTCAAGTGGCACAATGGCTGATTGATGAGAAAAAGGCGCAATTGAAGGAGAATGAGTAATCTGGTTATTTGTTGAATTGGTTATTTGTGTAACTGGTTATTTGTTGAGGTGATTTTCACTCCAATTTTAACAAATAACCAAATAACCGATTCAACAATTCAACAAATAACCAACCACTCAAATTCCCAGTTCCAGTTGTTCTTTTACGAGATTGTAGTACATGCCGCGACGCTGGGTGAGTTCCTGGTGCGTGCCCTGTTCGATAACTTCGCCATGTTCCAGAACGATGATGTTATCAGCATTACGCACCGTACTCAGGCGGTGTGCAACGATAATGACCGTTTTTCCCTGAAAGGCATTATTCAGGTTTTGCATGATGATGCGCTCGTTGTGCGCGTCAAGCGCGTTGGTGGCTTCGTCAAAAAACAGGTATTGCGGGTCTTTGTAAATGGCGCGGGCAATGAGCAGGCGCTGTCTTTGGCCCTGGCTCAATCCAATACCGTCCTGCCCTACCTTGGTATTATACCCCAAGGGCAATGCCTCGATAAAACTCTGAATATTAGCCATTTGCGCAGCGTAAATCAAGCGACGACGGTCAATATTATCCTGGCCCAGCGCGATGTTTTTGGCGATGGTATCCGAAAAAACAAAGCCGTCCTGCATGACAGCGCCAACTTTGCTGCGCCAGAGTTTATGCTGGATATTGTCTACTTTTAAATCGCCGATTCTGACGCTGCCCTCATTGGGCGGGTAAAAATTGAGCAGCAGTTTTAGCAGCGACGTTTTACCGCTACCGCTTGTGCCGACAATAGCGGTGGTTTTACCTTCCGGAAAATTGAGGTTGACGTTTTGAAGCACCCACGGGTCGTGCGGGCCACCGTACCTGAACCACACGCCCTGCATACTTAAATCGCCCGCCGACGGCAACGCTGAAATGCGCACATCGTCGTCTTTTTCCTCATTGGCCTGTTGCTGAATTTCATGCAAGCGCTCCAGACTGATTTCGGCTTCCTGATACGACAGGATGAAATGCACCAGTGCTTCCAGCGGCGCGTTCATTTGTCCGATGATATACTGAACCGCCAACATCTGGCCCAGCGTCATGTGGCCGTCAATCACCGATTTGGCGGACAATACCGAAATCAGGATGTTTTTACCCTCGTTGATAAATGCCGCACCTGCCCGTTGAATCTGGTCGTTAGCCAGAAATTGTACGTTGATCTTGAAGAGTTTAGCCTGAATCTTCTCCCAGGCCCAGCGCTTCTGACGCTCGGCATTGTGCAGTTTTATTTCCTGCATGCCGTTCACCAGTTGAATCAGGGTGTTCTGGTTTTCCGCCATTTGTTCAAAACGGCGATAATCAAGCGCTCTCCTTCTTTGTAAAAACAGGGCAATCCAGGCGAGATATAACATCGCTCCAATCAGGAAAACGATGAATATCAAACTGTTATACACCAACAAGACCACACTGAAAATAGCCAGACTGACCGTTGAAAACAGCGTCAACAACGAGGAAGAAGTAAGGAACCGCTCTACCCTCTCGTTGTCGTAAATGCGTTGAAGCAAGTCGCCTGTCAGTTTGGAATCAAAAAAAGACATCGGCAGCCGCATCAACTTGATCAGAAAATCTGAAATCAGGTTGACATTCACCC
>JADZBJ010000077.1 GCA_020852155.1 Saprospiraceae bacterium
AACGGGGCACGATTTGTGCCTCAAAAATTGGTTAAACAATAATTACCAGGCGACTTACGCTCCATTTTTCGGCCCATTTGGCGATTTTTTATCTGCGCCAAATGGGCTTTTTGTTGTTTTGTTTGTTGTTTTGTTGGAGACAAGGCGCGCCCGAAGAGACAAGGCGCGCCTTGTCTCTACGGTTTTTTTTACGTATTTTTTACGATGGATAATTTTAATTTACCGCTGTTGCTGCTCCTCGTCGTTGGTTTGGGGGCTTGCCAAAACAAATCACCTGAATCGGCTAAAAAAACCGATTTGCCACCCATTGACTCGCTTTTTGCGGAATATCAACGCGAACGTGAACCGATGTTCCCGTTAGAAACCACTTTTGCCGGAAAAACACAATACAATCATCTACTGCCTAATACCATTTCACAGGCATACCGGAAGGAATTGCGCCTTTTTTATCAAAAATATAAGGATCGACTGCTGCAATACGACCGCAACGCCCTGACGCCTCAACAGCGTACCAGCAGCGATATCCTGCTCTGGGAATGCGACATCAATGTTGAAGACCTCGGATTTCAAACGGAATTGACGCCAATCAATCAGTTCGACTGCCTGCCTCTGGTGATGGGCCAATTGGCCAGCGGCACGTCCGGTCAGCCGTTCGCGACGGTGCAGGATTATGACAACTGGCTGAAACGCGTGGATGGCTTTGTGGTCTGGTGCGATACCGCCATAGCCAATATGCGCCGGGGTATGGCCATTGGCTATGTACTCCCCAAGGCGCTGACCGAAAAAATGATTCCTCAAATGGCTTCGTTCGACCACGGTCCTGTTGAAAAACACCATTACTATTCGCCGGTCAAACTTATGCCCAAGGATTTTCCCGCCACCGAACGCGAGCGCCTGACGGCGGCTTACGGGAAAATGGTCAGCGAAAAAATCATTCCCGTTTATCAGCGAATGCACGCCTTCCTGAAAGACGAATATTTGCCTGCCAGCCGAGCATCGTCGGGTATTTCCGAGGTGCCACGCGGTCGCGAATATTATGCGCATCAGATCAAAACATACACCACCACCACCATGAGCGCCGATGAGGTTTTCGCGTTGGGTGAAAAGGAAGTAGCGCGCCTGTCCAGCGAAATGGAAAAGGTAAAAGCGCAGGTGGGTTACACGGGCGACCTGAAAAGTTTCTTTGATTATGTTCGGAAAAAGAAGGAATTGATGCCCTTCACCAAACCGGAACAGGTGATTGACAATTTCAATCAGATTCATGAAAAAATGAAGCCCCAGTTGGCCAAATTGTTCGATTTGACGCCCAAAACGCCATTTCAGGTAAAACGCACCGAGGCCTTCCGTGAAGCCACCGCCAGCGCCGAATATGTGCAAGGCTCGCTGGATGGTTCGCGCCCCGGTACATTTTATGTGCCCATCCCGAACGTACGTGAATACAACCTTTATTCCGACGAAGACCTGTTCTTGCACGAGGCCATTCCAGGCCACCACTATCAGGTATCGCTGCAACAGGAAAATGCCGAACTGCCTGATTTCCGTCGCACGCTATGGTATAGCGCTTTTGGCGAAGGCTGGGCATTGTATTGCGAATCCTTAGGGCCGGAATTGGGCCTGTATCAAGACCCGTATCAGTACTTTGGCATGTTGAGCGCCGAAATGCACCGCGCCATCCGCCTCGTCGTGGATGCCGGTATGCACGCCAAAGGTTGGACGCGCGAACAAGCCATTCAGTACTCTCTCGACCATGAAGCCGAACCCGAAGCGAGCATCATCGCTGAAATCGAACGCTACATGTCCTGGCCGGGTCAGGCGCTCTCGTATAAAGTGGGTCAGTTGAAAATCCGCGAACTGCGCGCCAAATCTGAGCAAAAGCAGGGCGATAAATTCGATATTAAAGCCTTCCACCGCCTGATGCTCGAAGACGGATGTCTGCCGTTGACCATTTTGGAAAGGAAGATTTAGGAAATTGGTTATTTGTGGATTTGGTTATTTGTTGAAAGTTGAAGAGTTGAAATGGTTGAATGTTAGGTTTTGTAAAATCTCAACTTCCGCAAATAAACAATTCAACAAATAACCAGTTTCCCCAACTCCCACCCCTTGTACTGCCTGCCAATCGGAATGGTCAGGTGTGCGGTATTGACTTCTGTGGCAGAATAAGCCGTGATGTGCGACATCGCCACGAGAAAAGAACGATGAACGCGCACAAATCCGTAATCCGCCAGCATTTGCTCCATACCGGTGAGGGATTGTTTCGTCATCAGGGTCGTGCCGTCGGAGAGGTGGAGCCTGACATATTCTTTCAGGCTTTCCACAACGGCTATTTCGTGGAGCCAAACCCGCACCATTTTCTTGTTGACATTGAAAAAATGAAAATCCTGTGCCGGTTTGGGCGGATCAATATTGGGTTTCAGTTTTTGAACAGCCCGCATAAAACGTTCAAAACCAATGGGTTTTAGCAGGTAATCCACCACATTCAGGTCGTAGCCATCCAGAGCATATTCATGATAAGCAGTGGTCAGGATCGTTTGCGGCGGACTGGACAGTGTGCGCAAAAAATCAAGCCCTTTGAGTCCGGGCAGGTGGATGTCCAGAAAAATCACATCCACATTTTGTGTTTGCAGGGCATCGGCAGCGCGCATGGCGTCAGGGCATCGGCCTACATAGCGCAGGAAGCCGACCTGGCCAATGAAATCTTCCAGCAACGCGGCCGCCAGGGGTTCATCCTCTACAACCAGGCATCGAAGTGGCGTCATAGTTCAATTTGAAGATGAGCAATGAAAAGGCGCTGTTGTCGCTGTACATCCAAACGGTATTTACCCGGATACAGCAATTCCAATTGACGCCGGAGGTTTTCCAGTCCAATGCCTACGGGTTGATCGGTTAGTGTTTCGGCGCATGTATTTTCCACACGTACGTCCAGTTGGCCATTTTTCAAAACAATATCAATCCGAATTTGCGCTTCGTCGGCTTGCTCCGATGCGCCGTGTTTGAACGCATTTTCCACCAGTGGAAGCAGCAACAGAGGCGCAACGGGCTGCTCAGAATTATCTACCTGCGTATTCAACGACAACCGCAGCCGATCTTCATCAAACCGCAATTGTTCCATGTCCACGTAGTCTTTTATCAAAGCAATTTCCTTGGAAATACTGACCGTTTTATCCGCCGATTCATATAAGACGTAGCGCAACAGGCCCGCCAGTTTCAAGGCTAACGGAGCAGTTTTGTCTGATTTATTACGCGCCAGCACATACAAGTTGTTGATGGTATTGAACAAAAAATGCGGTTGAATCTGACTGCGCAGGGCGCGCAATTCGGCGGCTGATTTTTCGAGCAACAGCGCTGCTTCGCGTTTTTGCTGTTCCTGATAGCGAAAATACATCCTGATCGAAAGGGCAATACAACTGGCCAACACACAATCAAAGATGTCATAGACCATCCGGTAATCCCAGTATTTGATCGTTGAATCTGGGAAATAATCCGGTACCAACCAGTACAATTTCAGGATTCGATTGAACATGCCACCCAGGATATTGGCCGCTGCAGCACCTG
>JADZBJ010000078.1 GCA_020852155.1 Saprospiraceae bacterium
AACTGCGGGTGTGTGCGTATAAAAACGCGGGCGTATTCGTGCAGGGCGACGTTGTACCACTGGCGCGGTTCGACGAAGGCACGCAGCACCTGTTCGGCCGAAAAGAGCAGACAGCCGTCGGCTTCATACAGTTCGGAAGCGTGTTCATAAGGGTGTTCCGGCGATGGAAACGGCCGGGGAAATACCAGTACTTTCTCGAAGCGATCAAACAGAAATTTCTCCTGCCCGAAATTCAGAATTGTCGCTTGTGCCGACAGAATCAGGCTCACATCGGGCGGCACTGTTTCGTCCGGGAAAAATTTACCCTCCCAGTCAGTGCCGAATTTAAACAGGGCCAGGCGATACCTGAATTTTTCACGGTCGCTTTCCGATAAATTCCGGTAAAATGCGCTGCTGCGCTCCAGCATGGCCACAAATTTGGCGGGCAATACCGGCGGTTTTCTGGTGTACCACCACCAGTTAATCTGTGGCGACAACACATAAATGATGGCGATGACCACCAGGCAGGGCACCAGTATCCAGGAGTATTGTCCGTCTGTCGTCCAGGCATAATAGAGCGAAATCATCGCTACAATCACTGGCGGAATCATTAAGAGATTTGAAAGCATAGCGCTGTATAGTTAGGGTCTGGTTAAACTTCCGGGCAGGTTTTTCGTCGCCAACCACAGCAGATACATTTGCGGACAAGTATCAACATCTTATGATTATGGCAAAAACCCTTTATTTTTTCATTTTGATGGCCTTTTTGGTCACACCTCAACATGCTACGGCTACCGTACGCGTCAATGCAGAAACGTCGGTTGCGCACTGGAATGAAGTCCTGCAAACCAAACAGCAGGAATTAATGCAGAAAGATGCCAAAAGCGCGCGAAAGTTAGCAAAATGGCAGCGTCGCCTGGAAAAAAAATGGCTGGGCCACACGGCGCAGGTTGATTTTGAAGACCCGACCGAACGCTGGCTTTGGTTTGGCCTTTTTGGCCTCGGACTTGGTTTGGTCATGTCTCTTTTCAGCGGCCCGGCAGCCGGATTGCTGGGTTTGCTCGGCGTGATCTGCCTGGTTATCTGGGTCTTGAAGAAAACAGGTTCGATGTCGGCCTGAAAATGAAACAGCCAGTTCGTGTCACGAACTGGCTGTTTTAAAATTAACGAATCAAGACTGACCGTTAATCACTAAACACGAATCACCCAACTAGCGGAAAGTGTAGCGGGCAGAAAGTGCACCGGCATCGCCACGGAAGCCACCATAATAAGCATCACCGATGACGAAGGTCGGAACCCAGTCAACCGAGAGGTTAATGGGGTATTCAGCAAACTTATAGTCCAGACCGAGGCAGCCGCTGACGCCAAGGTTGAAGTTATTGAAATCGCCACCAAAATTATAGGTATCGTCGTATTTCCAGATAAAGGCAGATGCACCACCACCTACGTACCACTGAAGACCTTCAACGCCTTTGATGGGTGCGTGAATCTGGTACAAGGCGCCTACATTGGTGTAACTAAGGTAATTGCCCCAGCGGCGAAAGCCGGCATAAACTTCAATGGCATTTTTCTCATTCAGGAACTGCTTGAATGTAATAGATGCCGGGTAGCCAAAACGGAGACCGATGGCTGATTTGTACTCGGATTGAGCGCTTACGGCAAATGTGCAGCAGAATGCCAACACAAAGGTGAAGATTAGATGCTTCATACGTTTAAGAATTTTGTTTAAAATTGGTGAAAGTTGGGGGCAAAACTATCAATCGTAAAGTCTCTGTCAAGTTTTTTTTTCAGAAACGGTCTTTTTTTAACAACAACGGCCAACACATCATGAAAAAATATCAACTTCGCCCCATTCATTATACCCGGATTTAAGTGGTTTTGAAGATTTACAGGATTGATTTTCCTGATTTTCAAGGATTTACAGACGCGAGTCGTTTTAAATCACTTTGGGTTGACTTTAAATATGCAACAAAAAATTGCCGTCTTTCCGGGGTCATTTGATCCCATTACTATTGGCCACGTTGACCTGGTGCGACGCGCCTTGCCGCTCTTCGATCGCATTATTGTGGCGGTAGGCATTAACAGCACCAAACGATACCTGTTTCCGCACGAGCAGCGTATGCAATGGCTGCATGAGGTGTTTGCTGAATACCCGACCGTTTCAGTAGATAGTTTTGAAAACCTGACTGCACATTATTGCCAGCGTATCGGTGCGCGATACCTCCTGCGCGGCTTGCGCAATGCCTCCGATTTTGATTACGAAAAGACGATTTCACAACTGAATCACATCGTCGGCGAGGGTATTGAAACGATATTCCTGATTGCCCAGCCGGAATATTCGCACATCAGCAGCACCATCGTCCGCGAACTCATTGTGGGTGGCGCCGACGCCCGGCAATTCCTGCCCGAAAAAGTAGTGATTAAAATGTGATCAGTCCCAAGCCTAATCCGTTTCGAGTAAGACAAATTTCCCACAGATAGCGCAAAAAATCTGCGGAATCTGCGCTTTTAATCTGCGCTATCTGCGGGAAATATCTTACGCCTGGGGTCTTAATTTCATTCAAAAGTTTGGCCCAAAAACACCGCGAGCCGCCCCGACAACTCGGAGCGGCTCGCGGCCAATATCAAGCAATAGCCAATTTACTTCTGTACGCCGGGCAAGCCTGGCATATTGGCTGGCATGTAGCTGGCAAACATATCTTCCAGTTCCTTTTGCAGGGCGCTGTCTTTCATGTCTTCGGCCAGCGCCATCAGTGATTGAACAGTACCGATGGTGTATTGCTCTTCCTGCTGGTATGCCTTCTGGAAGGCCGGACTCAACGAGTTATAGAATTTCAACTGTTGCAGCAAGGTTTGAGCGATCTGTCGCGTTTTGGCGGCAGCCTTGTCATTAGCGCCGGCACGAGCATACAAATCAGCCGCAAAGGTCGAAAACTGGTCGTACGGGAAGTTATACTCCGGGAATGCCTCAAAGTATTTGTCCACCAGTGCAAGGGCTTTGTCTTTTTGATTGTTCAGGATCAATTCACGACCGATGAGAATCATGGCCACGCGCATGGTTTGCAGGCTGGGCATATAGGCTGTGTTGACATAGAGGCGTTTTTTATCAAAATTACCCCATTGCCATTTTTCCATGATATTGCGGTAAGCGCGATCCAGATTGACGCCGCCCGAACCGATGATGCCGTATGAGCGTACATTGCCCGGATTGCGACGCGGTACCAGTTGCAGGCTCAGACCTTCGAGTTGAAGGAACTGATCGAGGCCCATCAGCTTGTCTTCGCGGCAGGTTACAGCCCAGTAGATCGGGCGCTTGCCGAGGTTCGAAGCGATGATGTCCAGAATAGCCAGTTCGTCCTTGATGATGTACTGCTTGTCTTTGTCCAGTTCAAAATGGATGGTATCCACCACAGAAGAGTCAATCGCCGAAATGATGTTGTTTTTCAGGCACTCTTCCTTGTTGACCGGAATGTACATTTTGCGGGTCGGCAGGTAAGATTCAAATTCACGACCGCCTTCTGATGGTACTCTGTGGTCTTCGGATACGAATTTCAACACCTGTGACAGCGCCATTTCCTTGTCGCCATTCGGGGCGAAATAAGGAATCTGTACGCGTTTGAAACCGCGTATTTGATCCTGTGGAACGCTCATTTCGATGGCTGGCGAATTGTTTATCGCACGGCGCAACTGACCGATGTACCAGTCAACAGCAATCAATGAAAGGTTGACCACACGGACGTCGGTACGGATGCCCTCCACCTCCTGGCAGTACCAGAGCGGATAGGTGTCGTTATCGCCATATGTGAAGATAATGGCATTAGGCTCCGTGCTTTCCAGGAAATTGCGCGCGTAGTCACGGCTGGCGGTATGGTCGGCGCGGCTATGGTCATCCCAGTTTTGGGTCACCATAATCAGCGGTGCAGCCAGGCCAATCAGGGCTGACAACGGTGCAGCAACGCCGCCGAGGCGCAATTTTTCTGTAAACAGGTTGTACAAGGCCACGACACTCAGGCCTATCCATATACAGAAAGTGAAGAATGACGCAGCGAGTACATAGTCGCGCTCACGCGGTTCGTTCGGTGGCTGGTTGGAATAAACGATGATACCGATACCCGTGATGATGAACAGCGCCATCAGGGCTGAAAAATCTTTCGGGCGACGCTGGTAGTGGAAAAACAGGCCCAGCATACCCAACAGGAACGGAATGAAATAGTACTTGTTCCGGGCCTGATTGTATTTCTGGAATTCCGGCAAATCAGCCTGATTTCCAAGGCGTGCATTATCAATAAAGGAAATGCCGGAAATCCAGTTGCCGGAAGTCGGATCCCAGGAGTAGAAACCCTGCTCGCCATTCTGACGGCCCACGAAGTTCCACATGAAGTAGCGCCAGTACATCCAGCCTAACTGATATTTCCAGAAAAACTCGACGTTATCCGCCAGCGTAGGTACGCCGGTGGGCTTGTCAATCCATTTGCGGTACAGCGCCGGGCGGCCTTGAGAATAATCACCCATGCGCGGGAACAGCGATTTGGTGCTCGATGCGTAGTCGTAATCCACTTTTTCATCCACTACTTCGTAGCGATTGCCAACGCGGCCGTAGCGATCTTCAGAAAGATAGTCCGAAGGCTTGGCATCGAAATGAGGGCCGTACAGCAACGGGCGCTCGCCGTATTGTTCGCGGTTGAGGTAGGGCAACAGACGCACCGGATCCGACGGGTCGTTCATGTTGATCGGCGTATTCGCACTGGCGCGGATAATCACCATGCCATAAGAGAAATAAGCCATCACGACCAGACCGAGCGCGACAACGACGCGCTGTAAAATGCCGTTTTGCGTGCGTTGTGCGTAACGCAGGCCGTACCATATGGCGCCGCCGAAAATCAGCAATACCGGAATGATACCTGAGTAAAATGGCAATCCCAGGCCATTGACCATGAATTTATCAAAACTCGCCCAGAACGTCGGAATACCGGCAATGATCAGTTTTTGAATGGCGACGATAAACGCCACGCCCACGGCCGCAGCCGTGATCGTGCCCATAACTGTCGGGTTTTTCGACTTTTTGAAATAGTAAAACATGGCGAGCGCCGGGAAGGTCAGCAAACTCAGCAAGTGCACACCAATCGAAAGCGCTGTGGAATAGAAAGCAAATACTAACCAGCGGTCTGCTTCAGCATTGTCCGGCAGGTTGTACCATTTCAACGTCGCCCACAGCGTCATGGCTGTGAAAAAAGTGGACATGGCATATACCTCGCCTTCAACAGCCGAAAACCAGATGGAGGAGGTAAATGCCGACGCCAGGCCCGCAACAATACCCGCTGCCGCCACGGCATAGGCCTGACCGCCTTCCGGTTCATGACCACGACCGGCAATAGCCAGACGCGCCAGAATAGTCGTGCTCCAGCATACAAACAAGGCTGTAGCCGCCGTACAAAGTGCCGAAAGCAAATTGACAGAAAACGCGATCATGGTCGGATCGCTGGAAAACAAAGATGCCACCCAGGTGAACAAACGACCCACCAGCAAAAATACCGGCGCGCCGGGCGGGTGAACCACCTGTAATTTATAGGCGCCTGAAATAAATTCGCCACAGTCCCAGAGACTTCCGGTACGTTCCGCGGCAAGACCCAGAACAATGGCCGCGATGATGAAAGTAATCCATCCGGCGACATTGTTGAGCGTTTTGAAGGACGTCATGAATGCTTGCAGTTTGAGCCGCCTGATATACCCGGCGGCAAATGATACATGGTAAAATAGGAAGACCCCTTAGGGCCAAGTCTAGCAAAGACCGCGCAAAACTAAAAAAGTATGCTTAGACTTGTTCAAAGTTTACAAAATCCTGAATTTTCAACAAAAAGTTTTACACGCGGCGTTTCGTTTCTACTTTTGTGCCAGTGCTTCTAATGTCACCGTTGAAACCCGCATTACAACATGTCTTATCTCGACGAATTGAATCCTGTACAAAGGGCAGCAGTCACCACCACGGAAGGGCCGGTTCTGGTCATTGCCGGGCCAGGATCGGGCAAGACGCGCGTTCTGACCTATCGCATCGCCAACCTGCTGCAAACAGGCGTCGCACCCTGGGAAATACTCACCCTGACGTTTACGAACAAGAGCGCCAGGGAAATGAAAGACCGTATTGAAAAAGTCGTAGGCCCTAAAGCACAACAGGTCTGGGCAGGTACGTTTCACTCCGTTTTTGCGCGTATTTTGAGGGTAGAAGCCGACAAAATTGGCTATCCGGCCTCTTTTTCCATTTACGACTCCGACGATACGCTCAGTGTGCTGAAGGCCATCATCAAGGAAATGA
>JADZBJ010000079.1 GCA_020852155.1 Saprospiraceae bacterium
GCTGTAAAATTACCGAGTCCGATAATAGCGGGAGTGGGTTACTGAGTGGAATCCCTGATGAAGGCAACTCTCCATATTACACACACATTTTAGTCAATAGAAAAGATAAAATTACTGGTAGTGAGGAATTGTTAGGAACTGTCAGGTGCCTATGGAATGATGATACACAAACGAAAGTTATCGTTGAAGTTGATCCACCTGTGGGTTTTAGTGTTGTTTCTTTACAACAATGTGGCGGTAGTTTAGGCAAAATCGAAACCCCCGAACTACAGGCAGATGTGGAAGAGCGTTCAACCATTCAACACATTACGCAACTGGACGACATCAGCATCACGCCTAATCCATTTACCGACGAGTTGCAATTCAGAGATATGAATGGTGAGTTTGCCGGTGAATTTACTTGTCACGTTTTTGACTTGAACGGGAAACTGATCTATAACTCTGACCTGACAGGTTCCGATTCAAAAATAAAAAATGCTGCATCCTGGGCGCCGGGTCTGTATATCGTTCGCTTGCAATCTGACAATCAAAACAAGGTATTCAAAGTCGTCAGACAATAGAACCATTAGCATATACAGCCCGTATTTTTCCTGGAAACTGGCCGACCAGCAATG
The DNA here is from genome assembly GCA_020852155.1 of Saprospiraceae bacterium. Lineage (GTDB taxonomy): Bacteria > Bacteroidota > Bacteroidia > Chitinophagales > Saprospiraceae > M3007. Next base: position 615 of record JADZBJ010000079.1, read on the forward strand.
GTTCGGCCAGTTTTCGTTTATAGTCAACACAAAGCAGTTTTTAAACAAGAAACGCAGGGCGACAACGCAACTATTGGTCAATAAACAGTTTCCCTGATTGTACAACCAGTCCTTTAATGCTGAATTGTGCAACATAGCAGCCTGGGCGAAGCTGGGCGCCAACATCCAGTTTGACGTGCATGGGCCTCCCCGATGGCAATCCGGTAAATTCTCCTGCCAAACGTCCGGCCAGATCAAAAATGCGCAAATCAAGCGGTGCGTCGGTAAAGTATTCAAGGTGCAATGTTCCGCTGGAAACCGGATTGGGAAACCAGGAAACCGGCCCGTCTTGCCCGACCACATCGCGTACCGGCACCGGGCCTATGCCATTGATATTGGCATCCATCCAGTTGGCACGACTAATGAGCCAGATTTTCAGGTAAGATAATTCTTCCTGCCACGTTGAGCCGACAAAGGCATTGGGCCAGATATACTGCCCCAATACAGGCCAACGCTGAAAATTCCGCTGCTGTGCGCCTTGCAACTGCTGGCCAAGTGAATCTATCGTCTGCACCAGTTGTGAATTATTCCAGGTGAATTGGCGCATTTCCTGCCAGCGTTGTCGGACTCGTTGCTGAAAAGTGTAGTCGCGGCACATTTTATCCCACCAGTAATGTATAACCCAGGTGTCCTGACCGCAGTATTGATTAAAATCCTTGGCCCAACCTGTGAAATCCTGACCGGAACAATAATCACCGATGCCTAATGCTATGTTATAATCCCAAACCGGCCCCATGTGAATTAATCCGCCCGTGCTGTCCCGATCTTTATAGAAATATGCGCTTAACCGATAGGCGTCCACATTTTTGGTTAGTTCATTGACCAACAGATAATTGACCCAACTATCCACATCAATCTTGCCTTCATAGGGTGGAGCGCCGGGTTGGTTTGGCGTCCAGTTATACATTAATGAATCCAACGCATTGATCTCATGTTCGATATAGGCGCGTTGTTGCGGTGCAATATCTTCAGCCTTGGGATAGACTACTTGCGCCCATGTTTCCTGCCAACTGCCCGGTAGGGGCGGGTAGGGCAGTTTCCAGTCGCCTCCAAAACCGCCTTGTACTTTGTCAAAAGCCAGAATATAGCCGCCGGTTAGGGCTTGGCCTGTAATATCAGCAGATGTCATTTTGCCGATATTAACCCTGTTTTTGTCGCGTTTTATGCGTTCCATCAGCACATATACGCCTTCATATTGACCATTTAACACGACCTCCACGTGTCGCGTGCGCGGCGCCCATTCCATGCTTTCTCGTCCCAGCCGATAGGCCAGCCAGTCGCGCATCAGGGTTTTATCATTCAGGGGTTGTGCCAGAATCCAGTCGTCGTCTTCGGGCATGCCGAGCAGGCTGACTTCCTGTTCCTCGCCGTCGCTGTCACGCAACTCAATGGAATAGCCTTTTTTGGGATAAACGGCCAGGGATGACGATCCCCTCAGTTCTATACCCATCTGATCGTCGTAAACATTGGGCACGTCATTAACATAATTGATATTTCCGGGGCCTTTGTTAATAATGCGGAGTTTACCTGTAATTTTCGGCTCGTCAGGAATCGGCGCCCCATTGGTTTCAAGAATCACAATAGGCAGGTTGGAGGAGAAAAAATTCACAGGTTGCGACGAGATTTTCAGGTTGAAAAAAATAAAAATCAATCCTGAAATCCATAATCTTTGAGCCAGTACAGACATAATGAAAATTTGCTTTTGCGACAAAAATACAAGAGGCTTTCAGTCAGCATACTTTCAATCTTGAATTCTGGAAGGATATATAGTATGGAAGGGTAATTTTTACTTCCCAATCCAATCGAAACAATCGGATCAATCGAAACAATCGAATCAATCACACTATGCAAGCAATCGTTATCGGCGGCGGAATTATCGGTTTGAGTTCCGCTTACTATCTCCGGCAAAAAGGCTGGAATGTCACGGTATTGGAAAAGGGAGACTTGAAGGATAACTGTTCATTTGGTAACATGGGCTACCTGTCGCCCTCGCATTTTGTGCCACTGGCCCAGCCAGGCATCATTGGCCAGGGATTGCTCTGGATGTTTCAGGAAAAAAGCCCGTTTTATATTCGTCCGTCCCTCAATCCTGATTTAATCAGTTGGGGTATCAAATTCATGCGGGCCAGCAACCAACGCCACGTTGAACGCTCTGCAAAGCCTTTGATGGACTTACTGCTACTTTCTCGCGACCTGACCATTGGCTGGCAAAAAAGCGGTTTGATAGACATGCAACTTGCGCACGACGGCTGCATGATGTATTATCAATCTGCTAAAAAAGAACACGAAGAACTCGAAAATGCCCGTCAGGCGGAGGCTCTGGGGTTGAATATTGAAATATTTGACCGCGATCAGGTGCAGGCACTGGAACCTGATGTTCGACCGGACGTGAGGGGCGGCGTGTTATATAAAGACGATGCCCATTTGCACCCGAACAGCCTGATGGAACAACTGCCTCAGGTACTCGAACGCATGGGCGTCGAGGTAATGACGGGCTGTCAGGTAACGGAATTTTGTAGCCGAAACGGTCAGATTACAAGCGTTAAGTATCGTCGTGAAGGTGAATCATCGGCGCATTCACTGACAGCCGATATTGTTGTTTTAGCCGCAGGTTCGTGGTCGCCGCAACTGGCCAAAATGGCTGGTGAAAAACTATCGCTCATGCCCGGTAAAGGCTATTCAATGACCATTGCCGCGCCAAAACAGCGCTTGCGGTACCCAAGTATCCTGCTCGATGCCAAAGTAGCCCTTACGCCCTGGGCCAATCAATTGCGCATTGGCTCAACTATGGAAATCGGCGCAATCAACGACCGCATTCTGTTGCCAAGGGTACAGGGGATTTTAGAGGCCGTGCCAAGATTTTTACCCGGTTTGGCCGACGATGCCGAGTTTAAAAAACTGGCGACCGAACCCAATCTGGCGAGTAAAGTCTGGTATGGTTTTCGACCAGTTTCAGCCGATGGAATGCCCTATATCGGCTTTGCCAAAAACAATAAAAACCTCATCATGGCTACCGGCCATGCTATGGTTGGCGTCAGCCTGGCCGCGGGTACTGGTCTGGTTGTCAGCGAGTTGGCCGAAGGCAAGAGTACCAGTGTCTCCCTGGAAGCATTCGACCCAAGGCGTTATTAAATCCGGATTTAAAGGGCGTTTCTTAAAAAACGAAGCGTCATTTCCGCTTAAAAAACCTTCTGCCCTCCACCTTTTAGAGCGTGTTCGGGAATTGGGTTTGTGCCGAACGAGGGAAAATTTGATTTTGATCAAGGCAAAATTTGCAGTCTTAGCCGGGTTCTAAGGCGAAAATTTTAACGCCGAGCAGAATTAAATTTTTCGAGAGCA
>JADZBJ010000080.1 GCA_020852155.1 Saprospiraceae bacterium
GCCTTATTCCCAAACAGCCAGACATTCGAGGATTTCGGATTACAAGCATCTTCTTCGCAATTGCAGTCATCATCCAGACAGTCGAACAGGCCATCCAGGTCGTCGTCCAGGTTATTGCCGCAGATTTCAGAACAACTATACTGGCAATTCACTACGGGCGATATTGAAAAACCGGCAATGGTTACATCTTCGTCCACCAGCGAAAGGCCAGAACCTGTCGTCAGGTTGATATTATTTACCAGGGTATTGTGCGCGGTCGAGGTGACCAGCGCCGGGTCTTGCGGGCAAAAGCCGTAAAATCCGTTTGTATTGGTTCTCAATAAAGTGCCGCGCCATTGACCGGAAGGAAGCAATGTACTGCCGCACGCGACAAAACTGCCTGAAAGCAGCGTTAAGCGGTCGTCAAGGCGGCTGGATGATTTGGTTAAAGAGTAGAATTGCCCGTCTTCGCTCAGGGTCATCAGAAATCCATCGGGCGAAGGCCCAAGGTCATCATCGGGCATCCAGCCTGCCAGCCTGACGCCGTTGCCGACATTGCTGGGGATGACAGACCCAAACCCGAAATCAGTTGTACCGACGGCAAAACGCCGTGCCCACGACAGCGTACCTTCGGGTGTTAATTTAAACACATACCCGGCTTTTTCGGTGTTGGAAGTACCGCACACGTATATGCTGCGATCAAGAACCTGCGTGATGCCTGTCGGTTTAAATCCCTGCAAGTTATTGACGTTAATGCGTTTTTGCCACACAATCGTTCCGTCTTCGTTGATTCGAATAACAGCGCCCTCCAGTGGCAGTTTTTTACAGAGTACTGCTACGCCGCCTTCCGACAGGGCAACAATAGATATGGCTTGTAAGGCGTCAAGATTGTCTGTTTTCCACATTCGTTCCCATAATTTACTGCCATTGGCATCCAGCATAATCAGGTAACAGGAGTACAATTCGCCCGGTATGTCTGTCTTGACGCCACAAACAGCAAGGTTTCCACTGGGGAGTTCAACCATGTCAACAAACTGTACAATGGCGTTGCCGACATTGAGTTTTTTGGACCAGATGACATCACCGTCGGCGGTCATTTTTACAATGCCGGAATTAACAGTAGCCTGATTGCTGGTAAAAAAAACATCGCCAATCATCCAGAATCCGTTGTGAAAACCGGGCTTGAGTTTGCGAATTGTCGAGTAATAAGTAAGGTTTTGCCATACCACCGGAAATTGCTTGGTCCAGACCTTGTCGCCTTTGGCGGTTATCTTCATCAAGTAACTGCCGACGGTTGCTGTGTCAGGATTATTCAAAGCAACGACATAGCCAGAGTCAACCAGGTTCACCATCGAAACGACTTTTAAACTATCAAAATACCACTCAAACAGCCTCTCCGAACAGTCGTCGTTGTTTTGTGACGGGGTGACTTGAACACCTACTGTATTCTCATCCTGGCACCAGGCATTTTTTTCGACCAGTCGAATCAGGTACGTGCCCGGCTGGTTGAAAGAAACACTCGTCAACTGACCATTTTGCAGTACATCATTGATATACCATTCATAAGTCGTTGCACCCTGACTCTGGTTGGAAATCAGCGTCGTCTGCCCTGGTTGCAAAATCGTTGCCCCGACATTAAATGCAGCATCAATACCGCAATAAACCTCGATTACTTTAGTGCTGGCAGATGGCTCACAGGACAGCGCATCAACAGGCTGTGCGATCAAACCAACCGGGAATGTCCCCAATTGGTCAAAAGTGTAAGTCGCAGTCGTGTTTGTGCCAATGTTTTGTCCCGATACTTTCCATTGAAGGCTGGCGGCGTTTTGTGCGGTACTGGTGAAAGTGACCGTTGTGCCGGCAGCCACCGGACTGGCCGGATTGATGGTAAATGTTGAGGTTGTGGTCGTCATACATGGCGGTGCACAACCTTTGGAATCCAGCAGACTTTTTCGGATGGTATTCAACACAAAATTCATGCGATCAGCCTGCCCCTGTGTGAAATTATGGACACATTGATAATTCGTGTAGTCCATGTAGTTGGTATTCAGGTCGGGCTGGTCGGTTGCGAAACCCGATTGCGTATCGGTGTTGCAGGAGTTGATCGTTTGGTCGCAAGGCACGGCGGCCGTGCTTTGGTCGGGTGGCGTGTCGCAAATACGGTCGCCATCAGTCAGGCAGTCGTTGTTCGTGCAGCCGCCTTCGAAAGTGTGATACAGGCCCAGGTAGTGGCCCATTTCGTGAATCAAGGTACTCATGCGCCATTCCTCCGTCCCGAGCGTTTTGGACTCAATAACAATCCCGTCGTACAAGTTCCCGTGCGCCGCCGGATAATAGGCATAGCCACCGGGGCTGCAACTCTGGTTGTTGCAAACATCCCTGACGACCCAGATATTGATGTAATGAAACGGGAAATAACGGCTGAGATTTTTCAGGGAAAGGTCTTCTGTTTCCAGGTTTACATCGGTCAAGGTCGCATTTTGAACCCGAAGTATGCCCGTCGAAGCGGCGCCTTGCGGCGTGCGTTGGGCCAGGCAAAATTGTATGCCCGTCACAGCGCCGCTGCCCTGATCGTAATAACCAATATTTTGAAATGCGTCATTGAGCCACTTCAGCCCTTGGAGCACCTGCGCGTTGCTGATGTTTTCAGGGCCGTTGTTGTGAATGATATGAAATACCACCGGAATGGTCAGTACCTGATCGGCGGGTTTCTGAGCCAAAGCACTGAATTGTTGCCAACCTGATTCCAGCGAATCACGCCGCGCGGCATTTTCTGCGTTTTTGAAAAATTCTGGCCAAAATAATTGGTTGGCACAGCCGAATGGCTCAGGATTTTGTTCAGACTGAGCATAAAGTATATGCGCAAACGACCAAAATAACAGTGTAAAAGACAGGTATTTCATAAATTATTGGTTGGTTATTTTCTGTATCTCAAAATAACCTGAATTGTGGTGTAATGTTGTTGGGTAACCTTTCAGGTCTTAGAGAATACCCTCAGAACGCTCAAAGTGTTGTTGGAGGAGTCGGTGTATAACAATAATACTACTTGAGTGCTTTTTCGAATATCCTTATTGTTTTTTCTTAAAACAATAGTACGAAAAATGCAAAAAAATATACACAAAATTTTGTTTTTGATTCAAAAAACCAATAACCAATGTTAAATTATTGTCAGGTCTCAAAAAAATGATAATGCTTATATGATCTAATGGGATTTTTCCTTATTTTTGAATCCTGAAATTGAAGACATTACTCAAAATATCAAGAACCAGTATGACGCACGCTAACACAGACTTACCTTTTCTCCGAAAGGACTTTCCAGTATATCTTTCTTTTTTTATAAAACCTGACATCGTGCGCTATAGCCCATGATGTAGCCAATAATTTTTGGTCGTCAATTTCTGTTCCCCCTGCAATAAAGGCAAGGATGATAAATTCTGTCGAACCACTTTTCGTGGTCACAACGACAGCATAACACGGTATTGTGTTTATGTTGTCGACAGAAGTGCATTATTAAAGTTCCTGTATAAATTTTAAAAAAAAGAGGCGACAGTTGCTGCTGCCGCCTCCGATACTCGCCCCTAAAGCCCCGGTAGATCCGAAATGGCCGGGTAAAAGAAGCAGAGTAGGATAAAAATATCACACACAAATTTATGAAAAAAACATTTTTTGTAAGAACAAGCCTTATATTCCTTATGACAGGGTGGCTTTTTTGTTTGAAAATCTACGCACAGCAGCTCATCTGTCCTGATCCATTTATGCCATCAGGAATGAGCGGATCTACGTTTGTAAAAGAATGGAATAACGAATTATCAACAGGTACAAAATTCATTCCTACTGTAGTTCATCTTATTGGTGAAGCATCCTCCTTGACTTACAATCAGGTAAAGGGCGCTATTGATCAACTAAATCATGACTTCGTTGACCCTAATGGAGTCCACACGATCGTTTTCGTCATGGCCAGTATAGCGCCTGACGGTGGTTGCACAGATGGCATAACCCACCACCCTGCGATCCAGTATTATGACCCGCTTTATAGAAATAAAACTGGATGGCCCAATAGTAAATACCTGAATATCTGGGTATTAAGTGACCCTGATCTTTTAGGCGCAGTTACAGTAAGACCATCAAGTTTTCAGGTTGTAAATGGAGAATTGGTACGTCATGACTTCATTGCGGGCCAGAGTGCAGGTTCTTTTGATGGAGAAGATGGAGTTTCGGTCAACACCTCAGAAATATATCCTAATTCTTCTAATGGCCATACTTTAACACACGAAACTGGTCACTGGCTTAACTTATTACATGTATTTTCACCATGTGAAGGAACTTTTGGCACGCCATATCCTGGTGTTTGGGAGTGTTGTCATGGGGTTGATGAAGGTATGAGTCAGGGCGATTTCATTGAAGATACGCCGCCTCAAGATTTCTTTGCAACGGCAAACGATAATGATTGTGGGCAAACCTTCACAGCCTGTTTGGGCACCACAACTGTGACGCAGGATAATTTTATGAGCTACGGCGGCCCTTGTATCAATAGTTTTACGAATGGGCAGCGACAATGGATGACACATTGCCTGGATAACTTCAGGCCAGATATTTGGTCCGAATCTAATCTAAAATGCACAGGGGTGTCCAGCCTCGAAAATCCGATCATTACAGAGGGGCAAAATCTGTCGTGGACAACAAGCAATATTCAGGAGGGTATTCAAACCATCGTTGGAACACTGACCATTGAATCAGGAGGAACACTGACTATTGAAAGCGGTGTTACTGTGCAGTTTTGTGATGAAGGGAAAATCATCATTAAACCCGGTGGCAGGTTAAATCTGTATGGTACGCTGACCAGTATCTGCGCAGGAAAAATGTGGCAGGGCGTAGAAGTATGGGGAAATCCCAAACAATCTCAATTTGTGTGGCCTGGGCATTCACAAGGGCGATTTTATGGATATGCAGGTGCATTGGTAGAACATGCACAAATCGGTATCCTGGTTGGGAAATCCACAAGTTTTGGCAGCCATGGTGGTGGAGTAGTAATCTGTAGCAGTGTTAGTTTTAAAAACAATGGGCGTGCAGTGCTATATGATCCGTTCGAAAACAAAAATCCTTTCAATAATCAGGTGACCCCCAATTCTGGACATTTTACCACCTGTGCCTTTGAAGTGGATAATGACTACCGAGGTGATAACCCTGACTTATATGAGCCTGATGATTATATTTTGTTCCGAAGCTTTGCAGATATAAAAGGCGTTCGGGGAATAGCATTTACAGGCTGCGCTTTTCATAACAACCGCAACAACAATGAAATTGCGAACGCATCTTTCTATGGCTTCGGTATTCTCTCAACGGAATCCGGATTTTCTGTTTCCGGTTTTTGCTCGGCTGGTTCGCCAACACCAGCCCCTTGCCTTGAGGCCGACCTGATTAAATGCAGTTTTAAAAACCTGTATGTGGGTATCGTTGCTGGCAACACAGATATTAATGGTGTAACACCCTACACTTTTTCCGTAGATCAGGCCTCCTTTGAAGGATGCTGGACGGGCATCAGGAGTACCGCAGGCAGCAGGGCTTTTATTACCAGAAATATTTTCAAAATAGGCGCACTGCCGCCATTTGTAAATTCACTTAATAAAATATCCGGCATCGCACTGGATGACACCCATACTTCATTTACCGTACAGGAAAACTCCTTTTCAAGAGACCCTGCTATACCCGCAGATGTTGCCGACTTCTGGGAAATCAATGGTATTGAAGCGGTAAGCATAGGGGAATACAACAACCTGATCAGAAAAAACTGGTTCAGTGATATGAAAATTGGTAACAGGTCTGTTGGCGCCAATGCAACGCCAGATGGATTTATCGGTTTGCTGTACCTCTGCAATGAAAATACAGGAAATGACCGTTTTGATTTTAAAATTGAATCAAATAGCAGGATCAGGCAAAATCAAGGACTGCCTAACGATGATCAATCAGAATACAGCCCGGCCGGCAATTATTTCTCCTTTACTGGCCCACAAGGTAGTGATAGTGATTTTAAAAACTCACCACAGCAAATTGCGTACTACCACGCAGACAATCTTGCCGAAACACCGCTATACTTTGATGCTAATTATTTGTTTAAAGTTCCTGTAGATAAATTCCGCTCTTGCGAATCCATTTTTTGTAAACCGCCCTGCCATACTGAATCCGAAATTGATGATATAAAAGGGCAAATCAATGCAGACGTGTCGAGTCGTGACAGCGTCAAAACCCTTCTCGCATCAGTAGGGCAGTCGCCGAGCGTCAGACAAGCGCGTGAGCGGTTGGTTGAATTTTTAAACTATCGAATACATCAAAATGTAGCCGAAGTAACCGCATATATTGCCTGGACAGACGGTAGCAATGCCGATTTCAGACAGGCGATGGCGCAAGCAGGCAGTTATGATGCAGATCTGGCATTGGCCAATGATTACCTTGGCAGCAATGAACAAAACCAGTATGCTACACTAATGAACGGCATCGCGGCTAAATATCAATTATCAGGAGAGGCCCTTGCAGAGTTTAATGCCTATCGGAGTATCACAGATATGTTGGCCCTGCACTATGCCAACGAGCAGGACAAGTACAACCTCGGTACCCTGCAAATTGAATGGCTGAAAGATATTGCCGACAATAGTGATTACTATCGTTCGAGAGGGCTGGCCCGCCGATTGCTCAGGATATATGGATATTATTATCCGGTAGATGAGGGGCAGAATACAGAGAACAGGAATCGCCTTTCTGAATCCGTACAAGCAACGCCGGATTTGTTTAATGTAATGCCCAATCCGGCGAATCAAAGTGTTGCTGTACACCTCGAAACAGGGTTATCTATGCAAAGTCAGGCTTCTATTGCTTTGTTAGACATTAATGGTCGCCTGCTGTCTGAAAAAAATCAGACCGTTCATAACAGCATTGATGTCGTTTTACCGACGAGCCAGTATCGAACAGGAGTTTACCTGATTCGTGTCACACTTGATACAGGTATTTCACAGACCAAACGTCTTGTTATCCTGCACTAAACCATAGAGGCGGCCCTGATAAATGCTTCAGGGCTGCCTTACCTTTTTTCGGGCATTACCAGCCATTCACCCTCCGCCCGTTCCCTTCCTCCCTTCACCTTTCCCACCTTTATTTCTCATGCGCCACCTGTACATTACAGTCATTTTATTTTCTCTTGTACGCATTGTTGCTGCCCAATCCGGCTTTAGCCAGATGGTACTTTTACCCAACTCCAGGTCGTGTACATTTGCTTCTGTTGTCGTCAGCAATGACACTATTGTATGTTTTGGCGATTTATATAGTAAAGATCAACAAAAATGGGGAGCGTGTCTCTCGATGTTTGATTCTACAGGTCAACTGCTTTTTGTTACCGCTTGTTTTGATAGTGTTTATCAACAGACGATTGATCCGCAATGTCAACTGATCCGCACGAGCGACGGCGGGTATTTAGGCGTAGGCTCGCAGGGTGTGGGCAAAAAAACGGCGGCTTACAAGTTTTCGCACGATGGCACATTGGAATGGTCGCATTTTTACCGGGAAAAC
>JADZBJ010000081.1 GCA_020852155.1 Saprospiraceae bacterium
CGCGAATATCGCCGATGGCTTTGGTGACAATACCCAGCGTAAAGACCGGAATTTCGGCGTAATACTTCAGTTTGGCGTCTTCATTGGTGCCGCCTTTCATTTTCAGACCGAATGGAATTTCGATGTAATTGATGCGATAGTGCAGTTTTGCATTCAAAGGCAGTGTGTCGAATTTGGTGGTTTCGCTGAGTTCTGACTGATTCCAGAAAATGCCTGATGAATAGCCATTTTGAAGCGTACCGCCCTGACTTAAACCAAAACCGAGTCCGCTGACGAATGCATAATTTCCCTGAAAGTAGTACTCGCCCATCATACCGACTTTCAGGCCGAGGTTGGTGCCGGCGCCTTCGATTAATTTATCGGTCGTACGCATCCACGAGAAAGAAGGCGACGCCTGAAAGCCAAAGCGGAAAGGTTTTTCCTGAGCGGACAATGAAGCCAGGCAGAGTACAAAGAAGGTGGCTAAAAGAGCAATTTTTTTCATATTGAGCGTTTTTTTGCGTTGTTTTTTAAAAAAGCAGCCATGTGCTGAAATTTTAAAAAAGCAGTGATTCAATGTTTGGGTGTGAACTGAATTTCGCCGCTAAAATCCAAAAAATTCAAGAATCCAGCATGGAAATTTAAACAACCTCTTAGCATTTAAAATCTATCGTATGAGCAAGAAAGCACTCTGGCCCGTTGCCATTTTAGCCACCCTGATTGCCTTTTATCCAATGGCCTACTGGGTAGCGGGCCATAATTTCGGATTACTCACCCAAAAAGACCCCGGGTTGCTGGCCTCGCAAGCGTATCGGCTGTTCTTTTTTACGCATATCAGTTTCGGCGGATTGGCTTTGCTGACGGGGTGGATGCAATTTGTGTCATCGTTCAGGCAGAAACGGCCTGCAATACACCGGCTGCTGGGGAAATTCTACGTGATTTCGGTCATTCTTTCAGGGGTGGCTGGTTTGGTTGTTGCTTTTAAGGCTACGGGCGGATTGATAGCAGCCTTGGGATTCATGCTATTGGGCCTGGTGTGGCTGATAACGACCATTCGGGCATGGCTTGTCGCTTTGCAAAAAGACTTTGCGGCGCATGAAAAATGGATGATTTACAGTTATGCCGCCTGTTTTGCGGCCGTGACGCTTCGATTGCTGTTGCCTTTGCTTATCATCCTGCACAAAGGTGAATTTGAACCGGCCTACCGTATTGTTGCCTGGCTGTGCTGGGTGCCTAATTTACTGGTTGCGTATTTTCTGACTGCAAAAAAGCAGAAGGCGAGCGTCCGGTCGCTTTCTTGAAATATCGGTTAAAGGCTGTTTTTGAATTAAATCCGCAATCCAGCGCGAGCGCCAGAATAGTAAAGCGCCGACTGTCGGGTTCTGCTATTTTTTTCAGAAATGCCTCAATGCGCAGGTTGTTGATGTAATCGTAAAAATTCTTCCCTTCCCGCTCGTTGATCACCTGCGACAGGTAATTGGGGTGAGCATTCAGCCGTGCGGCCAAATCAGCCAGCGAAAGTTCGGATTCTTTATAAAGTTCTTCTTCCTGCATCGTTTTCAACAGCATTCTGTGGAGTTCGTCAGCGCCCTCTTTGGATAGTCCTGATTTTTCATATTTTTTTCGGGTTGGCGCATCGTTTTCGTCCTGTTCAAACAACAGGTCGCCGATGGATTCATTGGAAGGCAAAATATGGGCGGATTCGAGGCTGTTTCGGGCGTCATCAAGGGCTGGCGCATTCGAAAAAACGCCGACTTGCCGAATGCCAAAGTAGCCAATTGTCATGACCAATACGGATGAAAGCCCGAAAATTATGGGGTCCGAACCTAAAAGCACAGCTACGTATATGGTTAGCATACCGTAGATCCAGATTTGAAGCCAGCGCAAATTGACGTTTTCCTCATACGACAACAATTCGGCAATGGCCCGGCGATGTCGTTGCAAAAGTCGGTGTGAAAAAAAGATGTACACGACCCCTGAAAGCACATTGGCGACGGACATTACGATGAAAAAAATGGCATAATCGCGGGGGTCTAAAGTCACTTCAATTTTCTTTTCTACCGGCAACATCATAAACGGGATCATGTACAGGCACACGGCCAATGCCGGCAAAAAATGCGCAAACCAGAATCGGGGTAAGTGCCCGCGCGTGAGTGCGGCTACATACAAATACAGCAGTGGCGGGTGAATAATCGGAAACGGCACAGCGACGCCGATCAGCCAGGGATAATTGCGTATGTCTGAGGTGACAAAAAAGTAGTACAGGCAAACATGTATGCCAATAACCGCCAGCCAAACTGCCAATACCACGTCTGCGACGCTTTTCCCTTTTTTGCCAACCAGCAAAAGCGCAAGGAAAAAAGCCAGTGAAAAACCAATGATGTATAACATATCCGAATACGGCCTCAAATATCCACAAGACCTTTATTATTCAAGCGAATGCTCGATGAAAGGTGCGTTTGACTCCACAAGCGTCATACCGGAAGGAGGGCCGAAATCCATGCAATTTCAAAATTTTGGCTATGTAATTTCAAGATATTTTTCATGTAAATTCAAAATTTATGACCAGCAACGCACCCAATACGACGTCCGTGGCTGGCAAATCTGGTCATTACATCTTCAGCATAACGGTCGTCAATTCAGCGTCCGAAAACAGCCATGACCACGGCGTCTTTACGTTCGCGGCTCACCGGAATTTTCAATTTTTCCAGATTAAGCAAATTGCCATCGAGGCTTTGTACAAAGCGTTTGGCCACGATCCAGGATTTGTGCGTACGGATGAATGCATCGGCAGGTAGCCATTCTTCCATATTTTTCATGCTTTCAAGGGTAATATAATGCCGCGTGCGACAGATAATTTTGATGTACTCGCGCATGCCCTCGACGGCGACAATATCGTCAATCGCTATTTTCTCGAGGCGACCATCCACCTTACAAACCAGATGCTGAGGCGTAGAAGCGGGTTCCGCCGTTGCTGTAATTGGCGAGGAACGATTGAGGTGTGCCCGCGCCTTGCCGACGGCCTGTAAAAAACGCTCGAAAGCAAAAGGCTTGAGCAAATAATCCACGGCATTCAGGTTATACGCATCCACCGCATGTTCGGAATACGCCGTTGTGAAAATCGTGACCGGCGGATTGGGCAGCGACCGCAACAAGGTGGTGCCACTCAGCATGGGCATCTGAATGTCAAGAAACATGATGTCAATCGTTTCGCGTTGCAAAAAATCCAGGGCCTCCTCCGGCGCCGTAAATCGCCCTTTCACCTGCAAATCAGGCAACTGAGCGCAAAAATTTTCCAGCAACTGCAACGCCAGATGCTCATCGTCCAGCAACAAAACAGAGTATGTACGCATTTTTTTGAAGTGATAATGTGATGATGCCTCATAAGTTATAACCGCTAATGACGCTAAAAAACGCTAAGTTTTTGATTTTCAAAATTTTGCGCTTTTAGCGTCATTCGCGGTTAATCATAAAAAGCACAGAATTACTACTTGTGAGCCGCCCCCATCAAAACCGGGGTTACGAGTCGGACATGAAAAACCTGATCGCGGGTTGAATATTCAAGGGTATAATCGTCGGGGTAGAGCAGTTGCAATCGTCGGCGCATGTTTTCCAGACCGACGCCACCAACCTTGTCTTTTTGTTGGTCATTGGGATTAAAAGTATTTTCAGTGGTCATTTCAAGCCTTGGTCCGGGCAGTATTTCAAGGTTTATACGGCAATAGGCTTTCGGATTTTTATTAAAATCAGCGTGTTTGAAACAGTTTTCAAGCAAAGGAATCAACATCATCGGTTCGATATGGTATGACTCGACGCGCCCGTTTATGCTGAATTGTATATCAGGTTTGACGGCGTGTTGCATGGAAAACAGTTCGATAAAATTGCGCATCTCCTCCACTTCTCTACTCAAAGCCGCTTTATCCTTCTGGCTTTCATAAATCACATAACGAAGCAGTCCGCTGAGTTTGACCAGCAGAGGCGCCGCCTGCGGCGAGCCGACCACCACGAGGCTGTACAGGTTATTCAAAGCATTGAACAGAAAATGCGGATTGATCTGCGCCTTCAGTAATTGAAGTTCCGCGGCCTGTTTTTCGGCCAGCAAAGCCAGGTTGTCCATTTCGCGCCGGTAGCGATTGAGCAATAGCCTGTAAATGACGCCTACCACCGCAAAAATGAATGAGGTAGCCAGCACAAAAAGTCCCAGTCGTCCCTCCGGCGACACAACCAATACGCCCTCGCTCACCAAATACTTCGTCAGTATGACCGCGTGCATAAAATACCGCACCGTGCAAACCAGCGTAAACAACAGGAAACCCCTGATGAAAAAATGCCCGTATTGCGCCTTTTCATAATAGCGATCAACCAACCAGACGTGCCCGTAAAACACCGTAGCCAACAAGCCAAAATTGCCAAATGACAGCGTGATTGCCTCCAGTGCCGGAAAATTCCAGGACAATACGACCAGAAAAAAAACGGACATGAACAGCCAGACAGCCAGGTGAGCGCCAATGGCAGTGCGTCGGTTAGTTAGTAACATGGATAATGATAAATGATGAATGATAAATGATGAATACTTAACCAGGGTGGTGGCCAATTTTGACTGATAACGGGTCAAAAATAGTAGTAAAGGCTGCTAAAACGCCGATTTTTCAAACAACGGCAGGATATTATCAACCAACGGTAATCGGGCGGCTCGAAGGATGGTTTTTACCGTTGGCTGAAAAAATCAAACCGCTGGTTGAATGCTTTTGCAGCACGGAAACGGAGGGGCGCACTTTTGTCTCACACAACAAAAATCACCTCCGTTTATGCAACCCTACATTGAGAGTATCGGCAAAACATACGGCGTATTTCCGGCATGGGTACTGATGTTTCTTCTGGTATTTATGCGCTATGCTGTGATGGCATCCATTTTTTACGGCATCTTTTATGTGCTGTTTCGCCAACATTTTTTCCCTTTTAAAATTCAGCAGAAATATCCGAAATCGGCTGAAATAGTACGCGAACTCGGCTATTCGCTACTCACAGCGGCCATTTTTGCCTCTATGGCTTTCGGCGTATATGCGCTTCGAAAAATGGGCATGGGGCGGCTGTATTTCGACATCTCCGAACGCGGCTGGGTTTACTACATTTTCTCGCTGGCGTTCATCATCGTCCTGCACGACGCGTATTTCTACTGGATTCACCGCCTGATGCACCATCCGCGCTTGTTCAAGCATTTGCACAAGGTGCACCACCTGTCGCACAACCCGACGCCCTACACGGCATTTGCCTTTCACCCGCTGGAAGCCGTCGTTGAGTTCGGCATCATCCCGATCATCGCGCTGTTCATGCCGATTCACGTGTCGGCCCTGCTGATTTTTACCATCTGGTCTATCTTTTTTAATGTGATGGGGCACACAGGTTTTGAATTTGCCCCCAAAGGCGCGACACGTCACCCGTTTTGGAAATGGATCAGCACGCCCACGCACCACAACATGCACCACCAGCAAGGCAATTACAATTTCAGCCTGTATTTCAACTGGTGGGATCGGTGGATGGGCACCAACAACCCGCGCTACGACGAGGTATTTGACGATGTGAAAAAACGCGCCCTGATGCAAAAAGCGTCCGCTATGCTACTCATGCTCATCGGATTTTCAGGTGGAATCATGGCTCAAAACAGCAACCGCGACGCCTTCATTGATCAACAAATCGAGGCCATCCAAAAAGGCGACTATCAACCGCCTGAAACCCGCGCCGCACAAATAGATACCTGGATGAAAAACGACCTCCAACTGCGCGACGACCAGATCAATCCGATACACGACATCAACCTACGCTATGCCCTCCGCACCGAACACGACATCGCCAAAGCAGACATCAGTATGTGGTCGAAGTATCTGAAAATCAAAGACATACAAGACGAAAAAGACGTAGAGTTAAAACGCATTCTGGACAAAACCCAATTCAAAAAATACGCCGCCTTCCGCGATGACGTACTCTGGAAAGCCGTCAGGAAATTGATTTTTTAATGCGTGAGTGCGTGAATTAGTGAATTAGTGAGTGCGTGAATTAGTGAATGCGTGAATTAGTGAGTGCGTGAATCCAACAATTTCAAACGGCGCGACAGCGCCATCAAACCACCTCAAACGCGAGCGCCAGCGAGCATTCAAACAACTTCAAACAACTTCAAACAACTTCAAACAACATCCAACAACATCAAACGCCGCGCAGCGGCATCTAACCACCTCAAACGGCGCGCCAGCGCCATCCAACAATTTCAAACAACCTCTAACGCCGCGCAGCGGCATTCAAACAACCTACCTATGTTTTCTAACTCTTTTTTCAGCAAAACCCTGTTTTTCTTTTCAGTTCTGCTTGTTTTCGGAATGACCTCATGCCGTAAAAAAGGCGACATCACACCACCGGATTTTGATTTCCATGCCAGCCAGATGAATGCGCAGCAAGTCGTTTCTACCCTGCAAGACATCGTCTATGAAGCCATGGCCCTGAGCGGCGATGTGTACGACGGAAACGGCACAGTGACCATTGGTCAATGCCCTGAAATTACCCTGAGTAAAGCGGATTCGTCCAGCACTTATCCGGCCAAATTGGTGATTGATGCCAGCAGCGGTTGCCTGTGGCGCGGACACACGGTGTCAGGAACGATCACGCTGACCCTCGACAAGGCACTGACCTCCGGCAACGCCACCCTGAGCGGCAACGTAAGTCAGTTCAAAATTGACCAGGCGACGCTCAATGGGCAGTTGACTTTCCAGATGGGTTCTGCGCAAAAACCATTTGCCAACTGCTCCGTTGCCTGCACCAATTTCAGCGTGAGCGCGCAGGACTATGAAACCCTGACCTTCAGCAGCCTGAGCGCTGCACGTACACAAACGGAAGGCGACGCAACAACGGTCAAAACAGGCGGCAAAGCAGCCCTCGAAGACGACGTATTTACCATTACCGTCAGCGGAGAAGGCCAAAGCGCCGATGGCATCAATTTCGGTATCAGCACCGATACGCCCCTGACGCGCAGCATGGATTGCCGCTGGATTGCCCTCGGCAAAATCACCATCGAAGCAGGCCCCGGCAATGGTTACATTGACTTCGGCACTGGCGCTTGCGACAATCAGGTCACCATCAAAGTCGGCGGAGAAGAAAAAACGGTGATGCTGCGCTAAGCGACAAAAAGTTGAAAAATTGTTGAAGTAGTTGAAGGTTGTTGAAAGTTGAAGTAGTTGAAAGTTACACAACCATTTTCAACTTTCAACTACTTCAACCACTTCAACCACTTCAACCTTCAACAACATTTATCATCCGTGTAAACGCTACAGGCGTCAAGTGTTGGAAACAACATTTGGCGTTTGTGGTGTTTTTGGGGTGGGGGTTATAGTCGTTGAAGGTTGAAAATGGTTGAAAGTTGAAGGCTTCTCCTGGAAATTTCGATGATTCGCTTCGATTAACTTTCCAACTTTCAACTAATTCAACCTTCAACAACTTTCAACCACGTTACCCCATGCGTCAGGCTTGACTTATTTGTTGTAAGATATTTCATGATGTAAAACAAGGTTACTCAAGCCTGATCTTCTACTCTTAAGGGTTGAATAAAGATCTGATAACTGTTCATGCAGAAAAACACGAAAGCCTCCGTTTTCTAACATAAGTATAGTATAATTTTTATCCTCCATTTCAATGACTATAAACTCAATCGAATTACATACGATTTTAGGAAAAGAATCGTCTTCAAGCCTGAACGTCTCTAAATACTCTTCACTTATTTCCATAGCCTGATCCAGGGTAGTATCAACTGAGTCTCCGAAGAATTTAAGCGCTATTACAGTTGAAAAACCAATATGGCTTATATTGGCATTATAAATTGAAGTCGGCTTTTCTGATTGAATTGCTTCTTTCAGATTCCTATGATGCTCTTCGTCAACGGCTACTTTGAGGCATCCTCGATCCGGGAACGGAATAGCTAACTCATCATAACCAGATGTAAAATCAATATGTATATGACTTCTTCTTCTGGTTTTAAAAGACAATCCAACCTTGCCGAGACAAGATATAAACAACTCCTGATTAGGGGCAACACCAATATGCAGGTGCTCAAAGAATAGACAATTTAAGGACAAAATTGAATTTTGTTGCTTTAAGAGCCCGATTTCTTCATCATTTAATAGGCCATGAAAGGAGAATGTCATTTTATATTCGGATTTAGGTAATATTGAATGTTTTGGGGTTGACTATATATTCAAGTCGAATATTGCCAAGACACGCAGGTGCTTTTCCATGGCTTCATAATCCCATCGAGAACAAAGGCTTTCAGGATCAATATCCACTTCTAATTCCACACTAAAACCGCCTTCGCCTTGTGAAAAAATGTATATCCATTTCCCTGAATCCATTCCTAATCCGATCACTTCAAGCGTCTTTTTATTGATCTCGATGATATCGGGTAATTCAGTATTAGCGGGGAAAAACACGGAAAAATCAGTCTCGCTCTCTTGAACAACAATCCGTTCATTTTGCGTTTCACCAAGCCCGA
>JADZBJ010000082.1 GCA_020852155.1 Saprospiraceae bacterium
AAGCGGGGGTTTCAGCCTGAAAAAAAAAGGGAAGGATAGTGGCAAAATATGCCTTTTTGAGCCAGTGAGTGAAATTTAAACAACCTCTCAGGCAGAAAAATACAAACATGCTCTAAATTTTTTAGTCAAATAACCAAATAACCAAATCCCCAAATAACCAACAACAAGAGACTATTTCAACCTTAAAATATTCCCCATGTGATAGCAGCTGCGGCAACGAGGCTCATACTGGCCTTTTTCACCGAGCAGGACGATATTGTCCTCATCTGCCAGGCGATAGGAGTGCGTTGCCAGGTTACCACAATGTACACAAATGGCGTGTACTTTGGTCACATACTCAGCAATAGCCAGCAAATGCGGCATTGGCCCAAACGGAACACCCCTGTAATCCATATCCAGACCTGCCGCTATGACGCGCACGCCGCGCAGGGCCAGTTCCTGACAAACAGCAGGTAATTCATCGTCAAAAAATTGCGCCTCATCAATGCCAATAACAGTCGTTTCCTCGCTCACTTTGAGCAGTTTCGAGGAATGATCTATCGGGCTGGCCAGCACCGATGTCGTATCGTGTGAAACAATCGCGATTTCATCGTAGCGGGTATCCACTTTGGGTTTGAAAATCTCGACTTTCATGTCCGCAATCTTGGCGCGCTTCAGTCGGCGGATTAATTCTTCCGTTTTTCCGCTGAACATACAACCGCAAACGACTTCGATCCAACCGCTGCGCTGACCTTTGAAATAGGGCTCTAAAAACATACCCGGAATTAAGTGATTTTGAAGATTTACAAGATTGATTTTCTTGATTTTCAAGGATTTACAGACGTGACTCGTTCAAAATTTCTTCGAATTGACGACACTTGACATTAAAAAAGAATGGTTGAAAAAACGGTAATTCAATGCCAATTTTATCAGTAAAACTATTGAAAAACAGCACTTTATAAAATGGGCATTGCTGAAATATGTCCGCCAACGGGATATGATTTCAGGAAAATGTATGAAATTCGCCGGTAAATTAGAAACAAACCGTCAAATCAGCCTGCCGTTATTATGGACTTTCTGAAAGCGAAGATTTTTATTGACAAAATTAATCGCGAATTTACCCGACTAAGCAAAGACCCTGAAAACATCGTCCGACTGGATGTGGACATCATGGCCGCGCACGTCCGCGAGCTGTATGAGGCCTTATATTCAGAGGAAGTTGCGGTCCCTAAAGCCGAACCCGTGCACACCCGCAAACACCACACAACGCATCATACGCACCACGCTCCGGAACCTGTAGAAGCGCCGCCAGCCCCCAGGCAGGAACCTGCGCCGCCAGCCCCGGCGCCGCCACCGCCAGTTGTAGAAGCAGCGCCACCTGCGCCACCAGTGCCTGTCGTGGAAACACCGCCAGCGCCAGCGCCGCCACCGCCCATGCCCGAACCGGCTCCTGCAACGCCTCCTGCTCCGGTTAGTTCGGTTGCTCCGGGCGAATACGAAGCGTTATTCGAGGAAAAACAGGCGCGCGAATTGTCAGAAAAACTGTCTGAAACGCCGATCGCCGACCTGAAAAAGTCTATTGCATTGAATGATCGCCTGCTACTTACCCGCGAACTCTTCGCTGGCGACGGTCAGGCTTTTGAACAAACCATTCAGGCACTCAACAGTTTCAGCCACTTTAGCGAAGCCAGGGCTTACCTGATCGAAAATTGCATTGTCCGCTATATGTGGATGGATAAAAAGCGGCTGGAAGAAGCGAAAGCCTTCGTCAAACTGGTCCGCAGACGCTATAAATAAGAGGCCGATGTAGTGACTCATTTTTTAAAAAGCGCTAATTGTTTGATTTTCAACAGTTAGCGCTTTTTTATTAGACTTCCTGTTAAAGTCGTCTTTAAGCGAAAAAACTGCGCTCGCAGGAAGTCTATTAGTCTTTGTCCCGAACCATCCGTGCCAATAAGGGTTAAGAGGTTGTTTAAAATTCACTCACTGGCTCAAAAAGGCACCTTTTGACGCTATCCTTCCCTTGTTTTTCAGGCTGAAATCCCCGCTTCACCCCGAAAAACAAGGATCGGTTATCGCCAAAATCTGCTCTTTTTGAATCCAGCAGTGAAATTTAAACAACCTCTAATGTGTCCATGACGATGTTTTACATGATATGATAAACAAACAAATCCTGCCTTTTGAACAGGCGCCTCAATTAGCCAAATCCGATATCGCCTACACCACCGGCGATGCACGCTTGCAAGAATTCTATCTCTATGAACCCGCCACGAGTTCATTTGCCGAGATTTTGCTGCGCAAGGAACAAGCGGAATACCCGCGTACTGATTTGGTTGCGGCATTGAAAAAGCAATATGCCACTTTGCCGTCTATCCCCATCGTAGATAACAACATCAATGCGCTGAGTGATTCCAATACATTCACGATTGTAACGGCGCATCAACCCAGCCTGTTTCTGGGGCCTATGTATTTCATTTACAAGGCATTAAGTGTCATAAAACTGGCCGATACGGTGCAAAAACGCGCTGGCGACAAACGGAAGATCGTTCCTGTGTTTGTCATGGGCAGCGAAGACCACGATCTGGAAGAATTGAATAAAATACGGCTCTTCGGGAAGCAGATTGAATGGCAGCCCGGCGAAACCGGCCCTGTCGGAATCATGCGTTCTGAAACGCTCGCGGCGCCGCTGGCAGAATTGAAAGGCATATTGGGCGACAGCGATGCTGCACAGACATTGTACGAGCGCGTGGAACGTGCCTGCCTCGGTCGTCCTACTTTTGCTGAAGCAACCCAGGCCCTGCTGCATGAGTTTTTGGGCCGATTGGGCATAGTCGTGCTGGACATGAACGAGCCAACACTCAAGCGACACCTTATACCGGTCATGCGCGACGAACTTTTGTCCCAGCACGCGCACAGCATCGTTAATGCGACCATTGCGCGTTTGACCAATGCCG
>JADZBJ010000083.1 GCA_020852155.1 Saprospiraceae bacterium
AAGGCGTCGTGTGCGTCGGTGATATAGAGTATTTTAGCGATCAGCGTCTTGGCCGCCAACGCCGCCAGCAAATCCTCGTATTCTGAATTTTGCAGTAAAACCAGCGCTGCGTCGTAATGCTTGCACTCGTATTCCCAACGGGCAAGGTTAAAGTAGTAGGTGCTGTCGCGGTATTTGGATTCCAGGTTATGCCTGAATTCATCCAAAAACGCCCGTACCCAATCCAGTTCGCCGAGCAACAGCCCCAGTGCTGTTGCATTGCGGTAGGTGAATCGGGAGAGCACCCCGTTAACCACAAAAATTTTGTTGTCGAAGCCCGCTTTGTACAATTCAAATCCTGCACGAATGTGCGACTGCGAGCCTTCATTTACGCGGCGGGTACAGAAGTTCAGTGCCAGAACGTACAGGTCGCGTAATTCATCCTCCGGGAAATGATGGCCATGCTCCAGTATTCGCGCCCGGAATGCCTCAAAATTAGCATCATCCGTGGGCTGCGTCAGCACCTTGTAGCAGTGGTAGTACATCCCGATGGCCGGATGCTCCTGCAAGTGACCAGCCTCAACCTGCGCCAGCACCTCGTCCAGCAGATTGAAATGATATTCCGTTTTGAAAACATTCTGGTGCGACAACGCCGTGCAAACCTGCCGAAGTTTTTGGGCGTAATACCAGTAATCCAGCGTATCGGCGATGTCTTGCAGGTGCATGGCCTCGGTTCGCTTGGTGGCGGCCTCGAATCGAAAGGTTTCTGTCAACAGACCATGCCGTTGTTGCCAGTAGTCGGCATTGCGCAAGGGCTGTTCATTCAGTTTTCGTTCGGCCAGGGTGATGTTTTTTTTAAACAGGGCGGGCAGATTCTTCTTTCGGTAAATGGCCGCCAAATCGGTTAATGCCGAAACGGGGCTGGCGGCCTGATTTTGCCATCGGAAATAATCCTCGATAGCATCCGTCAGCCAGGAACCCAGCAGGCGCAACTGGCGGTCGTCGTAGGTTTTGTCCGGGTAAATTTTCTGAAAAAGCAGCGCCTTGTCCGGCATTTCAGGTGTGCTTCGACCGGCTGCCCGAACCATCAATTCAAATAACTGCCGCACATCTTCCCGGTAATTAAACCAGTCAGACCGTAACAAAATGCGTACGTCTCGAATTTCAGCAGCATGGAGGGCGCAAATGATGTTGAAAACTTGCATCAGGATTTGCCGGATTTGAACATGGTCAGCGTATTCAGCGGAGTCTGTAACATAGGATAGTGGCTTTATTGACGTGAAAATTTGTGTTTAATTTCTGATTTATTTTTTGCAAAATACGGGTTATTAAACATTTTAATTTGTTGATATTCAAATATTTGTATAAAATTTAATTCTTAAAAATTTTATGCAAAACTAAAAAAATGTTTTTTATCTTTAGGAGCCTTTTATCTGACATTTACCATGCATTACAAGAAAGGAGTGCACAGCGATTTGCTATTGAGAAATGTAGTTGGCATATTGATTTTGTTGTTGCGTGTAACGTGGGCCTCTGCCCAGTTCACGGAATACCCGATGCAGTCGTCGTCGTCGTGCCACTTGCTGGATGCCGACACGGTGTGGGTGGGTACGAACAACGGCGTGTTCAAGATGCTGCGCAGTGGAACATTGCTGAAAGCCTGGACACGCGATAATCATGATTTTCCCACGGGCTTGCCGTTAACTATGGCCTTGGATACTAACGGGCATCTGTTGGTGTACTATGATTTTTGGGGTATTCGAAGGTTGAAGGATGATGCGTTGGAGGTGGTCACTGACCAGTTTACGCCGACCATTGGCAGCCTGAGTTTTATTGGCAGGGGTGGAGATCAGGAGGGGCGGATTTTATTGAGCGGGCCGCGTTTGTATCGCCAAAACGGAACGGATTGGCAGCAGATTTCACCACAAGGGTTGGAGGTGAACCAGATGAAGCAGTCGCCAACAGGCGCTTTTTACTTTGTAGGGCAGAAACAGATCGTCCGATTCGACGGTGTCGCCAGTTGGGATTCAACGCTGGTGTCTCTGCCCGGAAAACAATCTTTGTTTGACATCTGCTTTGATGCAGCAGGCGATTTGTTCGGCGTCTTTTATTCCACGGGTTCGAATTTGCCGGAGGTGTGGAAATTCCCGCAGGGCGATCTTTCCATGCCGCAGTTGGTCGTCACGGCCACCGCTTACGGGCAAAGTTCAAGTATCACTTATGCCTATTCCATTGCTGCTGACGGCCTCGGACGGATATGGCTCAACATCAATGGCCCGAATTATCACTATATCCGCTGGAACGGGCAGGCCTGGACAACGTTTGGCGGGGCGAATAACGGCCCCTTCGGCACACAAAATTATACAGAACCGCAACTCACCACCGATGCTGACGGCGCACTTTGGATGTCAAACCGACTGCGCACCGACCCGCTTTTTCGACTGACAGACAACGGTCTGTTTCAACCGTTTGGCCGTGCGCTTACTTCGCAGCGCGGAACAGTTGCTCCCAACGGTCACGTATGGACTTGCGGCTCGCGGTTTATGGTGGATTATGACCCGGAAACCAATGTATATCGCCAATTTTTCCCAAAAGCCAATGCGACACAGTTTTGGTACTCGGTCGCGGTATCGCCGGTAACAGGCGACGTATTTGCATCTGATAAGAACACCATTTGGAAGTATAACGGACAGGCGTGGTCGGTGTATTATGCCAACGGCAACGTCACTAACCAGACTTTCAACAGAGTGAGCGCATCGCCCGATGGTAGCATCTGGGCCACGCTGTCCAATTCCAATGGCAGGGATACCCTGTATCAGTTCAATACGTCCAATGGCCAAATATTTCGTTATGCCTCGCCCAATACGGACCATTTTACCAGCCTGACCGTTAGCACAGACAGCGCTGCGTGGGTAGGGCATAAAAGTTATATTTTCAGGGTAAAAAACGGACAGATTACGCAGTTCAACGCCCAAAATTCGGGCTATCCGTTTAATGCGCCCGGAATCTATGTGTCAGCAATCAAGGCCGATCAACTCGGGCGTGTGTGGGCATTTGCGGACAATGTGGGTGTCATCCGACGTGAAACTGATGGCGTTTGGACTGTTTTTACACCCCAAAATTCAGGCTTGTACGCCGCCAGTACGTTGCAGGATTTTTCAGTAGATGCCTACAACAATCCCTGGATCAGTTTTGGGAGTTTTCTGACGCCAAATTCCAATGCTATTCAGTTTTTTAATGGCGCTGAATGGAAAACCTACACGCTGCAAAACAGCAACCTGCCATCCGCGCCGGTTCCGAATGTATTGCCATCGCCCAGCGGTAAAATATGGTTTGTCACCTCGTCGGAGTTTTTCTCCACCGAATTTAA
>JADZBJ010000084.1 GCA_020852155.1 Saprospiraceae bacterium
ATAATCCAGCACAGCTACGATGGGCGAGCTGCCACCTTTTTTAGCCGCGCCCGCCGATTTTATGGCATCAGTGATCAAGCCATCGCGGATGTTTCCAGGAGAAGGATTCATATCAAAACCGCTACCGGCTGACTTCGCCCGCTCATTATACGTGGTCATCAATTCGGCAAAACGCTGCGCAATAGCCGGTTCGGCACAGCGATCACAAAGCTCCTGTTCCACCCCGCAGAGTTCCGGGAATTCAGACAAAATAACCGAGCCGCCCAAGGCTACCAGCATATCCGACAAATGACCCAAAGCAGGATTGGCAGATAGCCCGGAAAAGCCGTCGGAACCCCCGCATTCCAAGCCAACGCATAACTTAGAGAGGGGAGCGGGCCGACGTTCCAACTGATTGGCTTCCACCAACCCTGTAAAAGTTTGTTTCAAGGCTGTGCCGATCAGGTCCGATTCCATGCCGATTTTTTGTTGCTCCAGGACCACCAGCGGCTTTTGAAAATGTGTGTCGCGTTTCCCAATTTCCTCCATCAACATAGAGACTTGCGCATTCTGACAACCCAGGCTCAACACCGTAGCGCCTGCCACATTGGGGTGGGTAATGTAACCCGCCAGCAATCCGCAAAGCGACTGCGCATCTTGCCGGATGCCACCACAGCCGCCTTCGTGGGTGAGGAATTTTACACCGTCAATATTGGAAAACAAGCGCTGCGAAGCCGCTTTGGGTTGCGTGATCAAATCGGCTTCGAGGATTTCGCTGACGCTTTTTCCCGCCGAATACAACTGGATAAGTTGTTGGGTTTGAGCGCGATAGTTGTGTTTTTTGTCATAGCCCAAGTCGGTTACCAGCGCTTCACGCAGGACATCCACATTGCGGTTTTCGCAGAAAACGAGCGGGATCACCAGCCAGTAATTTGCCGTGCCGACCGAACCATCTGCCCGATGGTAGCCCTGGAAGGTACGTTGCGTCCATGCGCGTACATCAGGGCCGTTCCAGGCTGTTTTTGTGTTTGTTTGCAGGGAATAACCCAGGGTTGCATGGCGCAAATTGGCCGTGGAAAGCAGACCGCCGATTGGGACCTCGCTTTGTGCTTTTCCAACCAAAACACCGTACATCCGCACAGCATCCCCTGGCTGGAGTGCTTCGGCGGCAAATTTATGCTTCGCCTGGACGTCATCCGCCAGCGTCCAGGATTGACCGTTCAGATGGATAGTTTCCCCTTTGAACAGGTCTTCCAGCGCAACAATGGCATTGTCAAGCGGGTGTATTTGCAAAACTCTTGGTCTCATCTTTTGATAAAAATTCGTGTAAAACAGTACGGGCGCCGCTGTTCAAAATGCCGGCAACAAAGCCCTGAACCTGTGCCTCAAATCCGGGCAGCAAACTCAGATCAGCACCCCATAATTCCTTGTCCGCCAATACAGTGTGCGTCAAATCTTTAGCGCTCAACGTCTCCCATTTTTCAATAAAATATGCCGCCTGATCATCCTTGATCGGGCAATCAGCCTGGCGATAAAAACACAAAAACGCGGCGAAACCCAGAGCGAAATAGCGCGGGGGCGTTTGGTTTTTCCGGTAATGTTCGAGCAGCACGGCGATGTTGCGCATCCGCATTTTGGCCGAATACTGCACCGTGATGCTCAGCCAGCGGTGCTCCACTGCCGGATTGCGAAAACGCTCCAGCACCTGACGCCCGAATTGTTCGGCATCGCCAGGAGGCAGCGAGTATGGAATGGCCGGGGCGATTTCCTGAAGTACAAGATGGGTTATAAAAGAAGCCATTTCCAGGTCTTCCATGGCGGCGTTTACCGTGGTGAAACCTGCCAAATGAGCGAGTCCGCAGCTGAGGGTATGCGTACCATTCAACAGGCGAAGTTTGCGCTCGCGATAGCCGTTTATATCTGTAGTGATCACTACTGATTCCGGCGCAGCCTGTTGAAAAGACAACACATTCGCTACTTTTTCATCGCCCTCAATGGCCCAAAGACAATAGGGTTCGGCTACCGTAATCAATTGATCCTCATACCCTAGTTCTGCCTGTAGTGATGCAATTTGGTTGGCTGAAGGTTGACCAGGAACAATGCGGTCTACCAGAGAATTACAAAAAGTGCAGGCGTTTTCGAGCCATTCAATAAATCCGTATTCCAGGTTGTTTTCATGGGCCAATTCGAGCACGATGGATTCGAGCAGATCGCCATTTCCAGTTACCAGTTCGGTGGGCACAATCACCAGGCCTTTCGACAAGTCGCCGTGAAAGACGCGATACCGGGCGTGCAAAAAAGCCAGCAGTTTGCCCGGAAATGAGCTGGGCGGCATCTGCCGGATGTCTTCCTGAACGAGTTGAATGCCAACTTCTGTTGTATTCGAAAGTACAATTTCCAGCAATGGATTGGCCGCGCAGGCCAGCACTTCCGGCCATTGTTGCCTGGCCGACAACACCCGGCTGATGGCGCTTGAAATGATATTTTCCGAAACAGTTTTCCCGTTTTCAATGCCCCGAATCAGCAAGGTGTAGAGATTGTCTTGTTGCTCGAAAATACCCGAATCGCCAGCGTCGGTGGATTTTACCACCACCACCCGTCCGTTAAAAATACCCTGTTTGTTGGCCCGGTCGATGAGGTAGTCCGGCAGGCCCCGGAGGAGCGCCCCCGTGCCAAATTGAAGCACTTTTTCAGGAAGGGTGAGCAGCGCAGATTCTGGTCGCCCAGTCAAAAGCCGTGTAGATAACTGGTTCATAACCTGTTAGTTTTGCTTTACGGC
>JADZBJ010000085.1 GCA_020852155.1 Saprospiraceae bacterium
ATCCTCAAAATTCTCCAGGAAAACAGCAAAATCACCAACCTTGACCTTTCTAAAAAGATCGGTCTTTCTCCTGCCCCAACGCTCGAACGCGTTAAAAAACTGGAACAAAGCGATATCATTCAGAGCTACCACGCACAGGTTAATCCTGCACAGATGGGTCTTAATGTTAAAACTTTCGTACTCGTTTCACTGGCCTGGAAAAAGGAAAATGCGCTGAACTCTTTCCTCGATAAAATTTCGGGCATTGACGAAGTTACTGAATGTTATATCATCACCGGCGAGGCTGACTTCCTGATGAAGATCGTTTGCCGCGATATTCCAACTTACGAGCAACTGCTGTTCAAAACCATTAGCCAAATTGAAGAAATTGAGCGCCTCAAAACCCTCATGACCCTTTCAACGGTTAAAGACGTCAAGACCCTCCCATACAACTACGACGATAAATAATCATCATTGTATGTGTCTTTGACAAAATGCCCTTGCCAGAACTTTCCGGCAGGGGCATTTTAGTTGGTTATTTGTTGAATTGGGGATTTGGTTATTTGTGGAACTGGTTATTCGGTTATTTCATAACATATTTAATTTGACAAATAACCAATTCAACAAATAACCAAATAACCATCTCAACAGAACATCATCACATCACATCATATCAATAAATGCGTCCACTGATACTTGCCTCAAAAAGTCCGCGTCGAAGCCAGTTGTTGCGAGAAGCGGGCTTTGATTTTCGTGTTGAAACTTTCGATGTTGACGAAAGTTTCCCGGCCGATATGCCTGCCGAAGAAGTAGCACCCTGGCTGGCCCAACTGAAAGCGCGAGCCGCTGAGGGACTCATTCAGGATCAGGAGATTATTCTCGCTGCAGATTCGACAGTCATTCTGGATGGCGTTGTGTACAACAAACCCGAAGACTATGCCGACGCTTTCAGGATGATTCGCCTGCTGGCAGGTAAACAACATACGGTCGTAACGGGCGTATGCCTGTTGTCAAAAGAAAAAGAAGTTGTTTTTTCCAGCCATACCAAAGTCTGGATTGGTTCAATGACCGACGAAGAAATTGATTACTACATCCGTTCTTGCGAACCTTTCGACAAGGCTGGATCATACGGCGCTCAGGAGTGGATTGGCCATTGCAAAATCACACGCATCGAAGGTACGTTCACCAACGTTATGGGCTTGCCGGTGGATATGGTTTATGAGGCGCTTAGATCAGGATTTTCCGGATTCTAGGATTTTCTGGATTTTTCCTCATCGTGGAATCAAATTTCATTCAGCCCCTTTTCAGCCATAAAATCCTAAAAATCCCCTAAATCAAATCCTGCAAATCCTAAAATCCGGAAAATCCTGATCCGTGACAATTATCTGCACTGTTACCAACGACCTGACTTTTGACCAACGCATGCAGCGCATTTGCGCATCGTTGGTGGCTGACGGGCATGTTGTATGCCTGGTTGGTCGGCAGATGTCTGGCTCTGCGGCATTAAAGGACATGCCTTTTCAGCAGTTCAGGCTGAAATGCCGTTGGAACAAAGGGCCTTTATTTTACCTTGAGTACAACTTCCGGCTGTTTCGCTACTTAATGAAGATTCAGTATGATGCAGTTTGCTCCGTTGACCTTGACACGTTGCCTGCCGGATGCGCTGCTACCTTGATGCGCCGAAAAAAGCGCGTATTTGATGCGCATGAGTACTTCACAGAAGTACCTGAAGTCGTTGACCGGCCTGTTGTGCGTTGGGTTTGGTCGAAAGTGGCTGACTGGTGTTTGCCATTTTATCGCTACGCTTACACTGTTGGGCCGGGATTGGCAGGCATTTTTACTCAAAAATATGGTATCTCGTTTGGCGTGGTGCGTAACACCCCCACCTATCAGTCCCAACGAGTCATTGCGGAAAAAGCACAACCACTGATGTTACTATATCAGGGCGCGCTGAATGAAGGTCGCGGTATTGAGGCTTTGTTAGCAGCGTTGAAAAAGGTAGATGACGTCCAGTTGATTTTGGCGGGGGAAGGAGATTTGTCTGCACAACTGCGCATATTGGCGCAACAACCTGAACTGCTCGATAAAGTCCGGTTTCTGGGCTTTGTGACGCCTGAAGACCTGAAAAAACTAACCCCCAAAGCCTGGGTTGGGGTTAACCTGCTGGAAAAACGCGGCCTCTCCTACTATTATTCACTGGCCAACAAATTCTTCGATTACATACAGGCAGAAGCACCTGTATTAACCATGCAATTCCCTGAATATCAGGCACTTAATCAAGAATTTGAAGTAGCAAGACTGGTGCCAGACCTGAACCCCGAAGGCATCATCCATGCCATTGAGTCCTTGAAAGACCCGGCTGAATATGAACGTTTACGCCAAAATTGCGCCCGGGCACGCCAGCAATGGCATTGGGCTATTGATGAACAGGTTTTACTGCAAACCTGGCGTGACGTTAGTGTTTCGGACTAAACGTTTGGCGATATTTGGCCTGATCGGCGGCCTCTTCTGGCGACTTCCAGAAATACAAAGGGAAATATTGTCCGGTTGCCCAGGCATCCAGCATGTCATCGTAGTACTTACTGCCAGGATTGCCGGATTGTCCGCCGGGATATACACCCTGAGCCGTTACCTGATCACCGAGTTCCACAATCATGCGCCAGGAAGGCCCGAAAGCGCGATTTTGAGCGTTCGGCGCGGTGAAGTGTCCATTGACATTCTGTAGTTTCCTGCTGAAAGGCTCCATCATACCGATGTGGCTAACAACCACTTCACGCGCTTGTCCCCAGGGCGCTTTTTTGAGTGGATTCGAGCGGAAATATTGCTGCATCTTCTGAAATGACTCCGTGACGATATTCCGAGCGGTTTCCCGGTAAGGTGTTTTCGGATGATCAAAAAAGATAGACGAACTGTCCGTTTGCAATAGTTCTATAAAACGCCAGGCTTCGGGCATCAGAATTTGTTCACCCTTCTCCTTACGGAGCAGCATTTCATCCCAGGTGGCGACGTAGCAAGAGTCAAACCACGATTCAAAAATGGTGGGCGCCAGGGCATCGGCGTCGTATTGATAATCCCAGTTAGCCAGTTCGGCCACCATCTGACGGCCGTCATTATCCAGGCTGTTCAGGTCGAGCAACGATAACATGGCTGGCGTTGCATCCGCAGCCCGATAACTGTAATTATCGAGTTGCATGGCTTTCAGGCTGTCAGGTGTTGAGGTCGTAAGTTTGGCCAGCCTGTCGAAAATCCTCCGGCTCCTGAAATCCTCGAATTTTCCAAGGAAATAGTACGGATATGACGGCGGCGCGCTTTGCTGGTTGGCCGAGAATACAAAGCCTCGCGACGGGTTTTTCATGGTGGGCACCTGATCCATCGGAATGAAGTTATGCCAGGCATTTTTCCAGGTGCTGCCGTCCATGATAAACCGACCTTGCTGGAAACCGCGAACCGGATATTTACCCTGTGTGCGAATGGCAATATCGCCTTGCCTGTCTGCAAAAATGATATTCTGCGCCGGGTTATCGAAGTTGACCGCTGCTTTCATGTAATCTTCGAAGTTTTTGGCTTTCATCATGCCATCCACAAAATCGAGTTGCGCTACTTCGGCTACATCATGCGCCAGCCATCGGTATGCGCAGTCGCGCAGCGGGTGTTTTGGGTCGTCGTCGTGCGTGATTGGGCCCCAAACGGTATAACGCACCGTATCGAATACTGAAGGTTTGCCTTTCAGTTTGATTTCTTCAATTTTCAGGTTGGCTTCTCTGGGTTTGCCATCCAGTTCGTAACGCGTTCTTTCCGGGTTCAGCCATTTGATTTGATACCAGTCCGCCACGTCGTGGCTGGCATTGGTCACGCCCCACGCGACGTTGTCATTGAAACCGATGATGACGCCCGGCACACCCGGCAGCGAAACGCCGTAAACATTTACTTCCGGGGTGTGAATATGTACCTGATACCAAACAGAAGGCAGGCTCAGGCGCAGGTGTGGGTCATTCGCCAGTAACGGGTGGCCGCTTTTGGTTTTTGCGCCGTTTACAGCCCAGTTATTGCTGCCGACAAACGGGCCTTCTGCGGAAACATTCTCACGATCAAGCCAGCCCTGTTCGTCGGTGGCTGTTGTGGTATCGGCCAGGGCGCGGGCAGGCGCTTCATACTGCGATGGCAAAACGGCTATATTTTTCCATTGTCCTGTATCTGGTACGATGGCTTGCTGTTTTGGGCTCCATTCCGGGTACAGGTAATCGAATGTCTGCTGGCCGAACGCCTGCAAGGCATTGGTCGAAGGCAGGTCAAACTCGTCTGTGCTCAGTATTTCAGCCATGTTTTCGCTGATGAGGGCCGTTTTGAGCGGATGCCATTTTTCAGGCGCATAACCCAGCAGTTTGAACTCCACGGGGTATTCGCTCTGCGATATTGATTCAATCCACGCATTTACGCCTGCGGCATAAGATTCCACCAATTGCAAGGTAGCCGGCGCTTTTTGCCAACTCAACAGGTCATTTTCTGCAGCGGTCAGCATGCCCCTTCTGCGGCTGCTTTTGTCTGCGGCCAGGGTGCGTTCGCCCAGCACTTCCGACAGGCGGCCCGATGCCTTGCGCGAGCCGATGTCCATTTGCCACAAGCGGTTTTGCGCCGTTACGAAGCCCTGCACCATCATGGCGTCATTCATGTTTTGGGCATAAATGTGCGGTATAAGGCGCTCGTCGTACAACACTTGCACTGGCCCCGACAAGCCGGGCAGATTAACATCGTCAAAATGCGGGCCGGTCAACGGCTCGCCATTGGACCAAAAGCCACTGAACGGATTCAGGAACTGACCAAGCGGCGGTACGGGCTTGTCGGCAACCATCAAACCGGTACTCAATCGCCAGATGACCAAGGTAGTCAGGCCGGCAGCCAACAGGAATTTAAGCAAACGAAAAATCATAGTGCGCAAGTGATGTACCTCCTCTGAAAGAAGGGAGTTTCGGTTTTTTAAAACCAATCATTAGTTTGAGTTCATGGTTAAAAGCGTGGAGTTTATTTCGAATCTTGAAGTCCGGCAAAACATTGATTTTGAAATTTTTTAAAAAAATTAATTTCAAAAATGACAATGAAACAGCGTTTTGCCTTAACAT
>JADZBJ010000086.1 GCA_020852155.1 Saprospiraceae bacterium
ACTGCCTGAAGTTGAGCTTGCCTGGGAGGATTACTATCCGCTGATCAAGAAGTGGATGAACATGATAGATACGGATGTTGCTTTTGAGCACATCTATTTCAATGTAACCAATTGTGCATTGTTTGAAAACATCGTGAACTCGAAAATAAATAGCATAGAACTAATAAATATTATGGGTACACCTGATCCATTTGGAGTTAAGTTAAATTTTGAAGACGATTATATTATTTCAATGCCTATTTCAGATGGAAATACTATTGAGACTTCAGGGTTTCATCAGCATAATAACATGGATAATTTTAAAAACCTGGGTTCGATAGAATTTAAGAAATTAAATGATAATTAAAAAATCCTATTTCCCTGCGAAAGCCCTTTTTAAGTATATAATAATATAAAAAATTGTAAAAACTTAGCCCCAGCGGGGCGAAACGTCGGTAGAACATGATCGCAGGAATATGATAAGGTGCGTAGCACCGTAACGTCGGTCACACATAACCGACGTTACGGTGCTACGCACCTTGGTATTTTTTATATTTTTCAAGCTACCGACGTTGCGCCCCGCTGGGGCTAGGTTTTTACAAAAAATTATGGAATTCAATCAACTTGTTTCTAATCGTCTTGGGCCGCTTTTTCAAAAGCAAATATGGCATGGGATAAAGAAGATTACGAAGGCTTTATTAAGAACCTTGATCAAATAGGTAGACAAAATCTACCTCCATCCTATGGATTAAAGTACAAAATGGCAAATCGGAAATTGAAGTAGCATGATTTGGAAATTCCTGACAACCTTCTCGCATCATTCCAACAATATCACGAAAATGCCGTTTTTTGTGCAGGAATGAGCCAGGTTTCAATTATGCTACGTTACTGTTTTTTAATTGTTTTTGGGGTTTTGTTTGCAACAACCGTGCAGGCGCAAGGTTACACTACTATACGCACCACCGATTCGGATGGCGCAAAAGAAGCCTATAAAGATGGCAAAATGCATTCAGAAAGGGGAGAGACCGCCATCGCCCTGGGTTATTTCGAAACAGCGCTGAAAAAAGACCCTGATCTCATTGACGCACGACTGGCGCTGGCCGATACCTGGGCCAGTATGGGCGACTATTTCAAAGCGGAAAAGTTTTTTGAGGAAGCACTGGCGCAGGATACCTTGTATGCGCCAGTGGCTTTTTATTTTCTGGCTCAGGTCGAGTGGGAATTAGACAAATATGCTGAATGCGCTACGCACTGCGCCGCCTATTTGCGCAGCAAACCGGTCAATGCTAAAAATCGGGGCGGCGCTGAAAGGCTCCTGGCCTCGGCCCGATTCGTTGACGATGCCATGAAACATCCGGTGCCATTTGAGCCTAAAGTCATCGAAGGCGGCGTCAATACAGCCGAGGAGGAATATTTCCCGTCGCTGACCGCCGATGGTCAAACCCTGATCTTTACCCGTCGGGCGGACATGAGCATGACGTCGGATGAGAATTTTTACCGGAGCGAATTCAAGGATGGCGCGTGGCAAACAGCCGTTCCCATGGATGGCGTCAATACCTCGCAAAATGAAGGCGCGCAGTCCATCAGCCCCGACGGCAGTTGGCTGGTATTTACAGCCTGCAACCGCATCAACGACGAAGGATTCAAGGGGAGTTGCGACTTGTACTGGTCGCAGGAAAAAAGCACGGGATGGACCAAGCCTCAGCCTTTCAGCGCCGTGATTAACTCCGAACATTGGGAGGGCCAACCCAGCATTGGCGCTGACAATAAAACGTTGATTTTTACCAGCCGCCGCCCCGGAACCCGTGGCATGCACGATCTTTGGATGACCGTCCGACAAGCCGGTGGCAAATGGACCAAACCCGAAAGGCTGCCCGATGGCATCAATACTGGCGGGTCTGAATACTACCCGTTTTTTCACCCGGATGGTCAGACGCTCTATTTTTCATCCGACAGCCTGCCGGGTATGGGCGGCGATGACATATTTATGGTGCATAAACAGGCAGATGGCACATGGGGCACGCCCGTCAACCTGGGCTATCCCATCAACACCAAAGCCCACGACCACATGCTTGTCGTCAGTCTGGATGGCCGCACGGCCTACTTAGCCAGCAATCGCCCCGGTGGAAAAGGCGGACATGACATCTACACCTTCGATTTGCCTGATGCCGTCCGTCCACGACCGGTCACGTACGTTCGGGCACTTGTGAAAGATGCTATAACAGGCAATACCATCAGTGCCAAACTGGATTTTGTTGACCTGGCAACGGGCCAATCGTATGTCAGTGTGAATGCCCGAGCCAACGGACAGGCGCTGGCTTGTTTGCCGGCGGGGAAAAACTATGCCCTCAGCGTGAGCAAGAAAAACTACCTTTTCTATTCCGAAAATTTCAACCTGACTGAAACAGCCAGTTTTGATGCGCCTTTTCAGTTGAATATCAACCTTCAACCCATCGGCGGGGATTCCAGCACTACAACGCCCGCGCAGGCGGAAGGGAAACCCATTGTGTTACGCAATATCTTCTTTGAAGTGGGAGCAGCCACACTGCTATCTGCCTCCAATCAGGAACTGGAGCAACTGATCGGCCTGATGCGTGATAATCCGCGTGTAAGGGTTCAAATCAATGGTCATACTGATAATCAGGGGAATGACGCCGATAACCAGAAACTCTCTGAAGCCCGCGCCAAAGCGGTATATGACGCCCTGATTGCTAAAGGTATTCCGGCTGAACGCCTGCGATACAAAGGGCATGGCGAAACTCGCCCGGTAGCTGATAATGATACAGAAGAAGGCCGTCAACTCAATCGCCGAACGGAGTTTGAAGTATGGCACTGAGTGAGTGGTAAGTGGTGAGTGATTCATAATCCCGAGGTGTTGAACCACTCAGCACTTACCGTTAACCACTAACCGCTCATCAACCTAATTGTTCGACAGCCGCTTCCCAGGCGCTGTACACTTGTGTTAGTTCGGATTTCAGGTCGTTGTATTTTTTCAGGTCGGCATCTGAGCCCTGGCGGGTATAGAATTCCGGGTCGGCCATTTTTTCCTCCCATTTTCCCAGTTCTGCTTCGAGGTCGGCAATGCGTTTTTCGTGTTTCTGGACGCTGCGTTCGAGTTGTTTTTTCTCTTCCGATGAAAGTGCGTTAACGCCATTATCACTTCGGGTGGAGCCATTGTTTTTGGCAGCAATACTGGCTTTTTCCACTTCACGCATGTCGGCAGCCTTGCGTTTTTCAAGGAAATAGTTCACATCGCCGAGGTATTCAATGATGTGCCCATCTCTGAACTCGAACGTTTTGTCGGTCATGTCTGACAGGAATTCGCGGTCGTGACTGACGACAAGCAAGGTGCCATTGTATTCCTGTAACGCTTGTTTCAGGACATCTTTTGACAACATGTCAAGGTGGTTGGTCGGCTCGTCGAGCAGGAGCAGGTTGAAGGGGCGAAGCAGCATACAAGCCAGTGCCAGGCGCGCGCGTTCGCCACCGCTCAGGGCCGCTACTTTTTTGTCCACATCTTCACCGCTAAACAGGAAAGCGCCGAGGATAGCGCGCAATTTGGTGCGCATTTCTTCCGG